>DASXUF010000084.1 GCA_036504975.1 Candidatus Binatia bacterium
CTATGACAAAAACTGCGCCTCGTGCCACGGCCCGGACGGCAAAGGGAATCCGGCGATGACGAAAGTTTTCGGGGAGAAGGAATTGAACATAGCCGCTACCGTCGGAAGTAAAAAAGACGATGAGCTGATCAAGGTGATCACGGAGGGCAAAGGAAAGATGCCCGCCTTAGGCAAATCGCTCAGCAAATCGGATCAAAAGGCCGTGATCGGTCACGTAAGATCACTGGCAAAGTAAAAAAGACGGACAACTCGCCGCCGGCTCTTTTTTTTGCATCTTTGCAAGGGAAAGAGCCTTTTTTCCCATCCTCAGGAAAGCCTTAGCTCGTGTCCTTAAAAAATCAGACAATTTGATGGCATAGGGCTTGCTCACCATTATTCCAGACGCAAAAATCGGAATCTTTACCTCTGCGGCTGGTGACGGTGACATCGAACACAACGCCACGCCTCCTTCTGCTTCTCGTCATTCTCGGAGCATTCCTGACTTTGGGGTACTGGGTGAACTGCTCCGGCGTGGAGCAGCCGATCCGATTTCCTCATAAGACTCACCTCGATCTGAATCTCGCCTGCACGACGTGTCACTACAGAGCGGAGAAAGACGCGGTGGCGGGCCGTCCGCCCACGGCGCTGTGTTTGGGCTGCCACATGGGCGGAGACACCCAAAGCGAGGAGATAAAAAAAATCCGCGCCTACGGCGAAAAGGGGCAAGAGATTCCATGGCGAAGAGTCTGGCGTCTCCCCGAACACGTTTTTTTTCCACACCAAGCCCATGTGACGGCGGCGGGGCTCAAGTGTCAAACCTGCCATGGTCCGATGGAGACTCTTACACGGCCGCCTGCAAGGCCGCTCAAAACACTCGCGATGGACGATTGCGTCGGTTGTCACAAGGCGCGGAGCGCCGCGCAAAAAAATAAAGCGAACGAAGCGCGATTGGCGACAGTGACAGCACAGCGGCTCCCAACGGACTGCATCGCCTGTCATCGGTGAGGAATGGGATGCAATTCACGCGTAGACGATTTCTTCAATTAGCGAGCGGGACCGCCGCGGCGACGGCGCTGACGCGAGACCGGCTCTCGGGAGTCGGCCGGGCGGCGGAGGATATCGAGCGCTGGGCCACGCCGGAAGAAATTTTGCTTCCGTCCATCTGCCAGCAATGCCCGGGAGGCTGCGGTCTGCTCGCGCGCACGCTCGACGGTGAAGTCGCCGGAATTTCCGGCAACCCGCTTCATCCCATCAATCGCGGCGCTCTCTGTCCGAAAGCTTTCGGCGGGCTGCAAGTCCTCTATGATCCCAATCGCTTGAAGGGTCCTCTGGCGCGCGCCGGCGAGCGCGGACGCTTTCGCGCCATCGGCTGGGACGAGGCGCTGTCGCTGGTGACCGCCCGGTTATCCGATCTCAGAGCCAAGGATCTCGCGCATACAGTCGTGATCCTCGGCGGCCAGTACCGCGGCTACCGCGACATTTTGTGGCAGCGGTTTGCCGAAGCATACGGGACTCCCAATTACATCCGCTCCCGCTGCTTTGCGCCGGAAAAACCGGCGCTCGCGCACCGGCTCATGCAGGGAGTGACGAGTCCTCTCGGTTACGACCTGGCGGAATCCCGCTTCATTCTTTCTTTCGGCGCCGGTTTGCTCGAGTCGTGGACCGGGCCGGTCCACGCCTCGCAAGCCTTCGCGCGGCTCCGCCGCAGCGGCGACCGTCCGCGGGGTTTTCTCGTCCAGGTCGATCCAAGGCGTTCGGCGACGGCGATCAAAGCCGACCGCTGGATTCCCGTCGCGCCGGGAACCGACGGCGTCTTGGCGCTCGGCATCGCCAACGCCATGATCCGCGAGGGACTTTACGATCAGGAATTTGTCGCCGAGCACACCTTCGGATTCGAAGATTGGGTGGACGGCGCCGGGCGGCAGCACCTGGGATTTAAAAATCTTGTCTTGCAGGATTATGGGCTTTTCACCGTCTCCGCCGCCACGGGCGTTCCGGTCAAAAATATTCTGGAGATCGCGCGCAATCTCGCGACGCTCAAGCCGGCGGTCGTCATCGGCGAGCGCGGCCCGTCCTATGGTCCCGACGACCTGCACACGCGGATGGCCATCCACAGCCTCAACGCCCTGGCGGGGAACATCGGCGTCGCCGGCGGCCTTCAGATACAGGGCGAGCTGCCGCTCGCGCCGCTGCCGGCGATCATCCACGATGCCGCTGCGAAGCGCGGCCTGGCCCAGCCGAGAATCGACGGCGCCGGGGAAAAACAATATCTCCTGGCTTCCGACGCGCCGCAGCTTCTGCCGGAACGAATCGCGAGCGCGACGCCTTATCCCGTCAACGCCCTGTTTCTCTACGCGACCAATCCGCTGGCCAATCACCCGGCGAAAGAGGCGTTGGCCGCGGCGATGAAGAAAATTCCTTTCATCGTCAGCTTTTCGCCTTTCCTGGATGAGTCGAGCGCGATGGCCGATCTCATTCTTCCCGATCACACCTACCTCGAACGGTGGCAGGACGATCAGGTCACGCATCTGGCCGGCTTCACGTGCTTCAGCCTCGCGCGGCCGGCATCGAAGCCGCTGCACCAGACGCGCAACACCGCGGACACGATGCTTCAGATCGGCCAGGCGCTCGGCGGGGCCGTGGCGCAAAATTTACCGTGGAAAGATTTCTCATCGCTGCTGCACGATGGCGCCCGCGGTCTCTACGAAGCGCGTCGCGGCTACGTCGTCTCCATCCACGCCGAGGAAGCTCTCAGGAAAGTCCTCGAGCGCGAAGGCTATTGGGTGCCCGAGTTCAAAGACTACGACGCTTTCTGGAACGGGCTCGTCGAGCGCGGCGCCTGGTGGGATCCCACGGGTCTGCCGATCAGCCGCAAGGCTTTGCTCAAGACCGCGTCAGGAAAGTTCGAGTTCTACTCGACGGCTCTCAAGCAGTGGGTCGACAAAGCCGCCAATCAGGAAGACAAGGCGGCATCCTTGGTCGCCGCGCTCGGCGGCGGAAAAATAGAAGATCGGCTCTTCTTGCCGGCAGTGGCGGTGCCGCGTCCGGCCGAGACCGAATCGTTTCCTCTCCGTCTTATAACGTATCGCCTCATGAGCCGGCCGATGGGCGGGGGAAAAAACCAGCCCTGGCTGCTCGAGCAGCCCGCCGTCCACGTGCGCGCGTCTTGGGATGGATGGATCGAAGTGCATCCGAAGACGGCGGCCGAGCTGGGGATCAAGGAGAAGGACTGGGTTTGGGTGGAGTCGGCCAAAGGGCGAATCAAGCTCCAGGCGAAGCTTTACTCCGGGACGCGCGGCGACGTGGTCCAAATGCCGCTCTTCGCCAACGGCCCCAACCCGAACGATCTCATTGCCAACGAAACGGATATCTTCCGGGGCTTCGGTCTTCTCAATACGACGCAGGTGAGGATCAGGAGGGCATGACGTGGCGCTTTGGGGCATGGTGATCGATTTGGACCGCTGCACCGGGTGCCAGGCCTGCGTGATCGCCTGCAAAGCCGAGAACAACGTTCCCGCCGTCGGCGAGAAAGAAGCCAAGAGAGAACGCATCATCAGTTGGATGCAGGTGCTGACGGAAACCGACGAAGAACACCACGGCGAAAAAATGCGCTTCATCCCGCGGCCGTGCCTCCAGTGCGACGATCCGCCGTGCACCAAGGTCTGTCCGGTCTATGCGACTTACCGAAACCCCGAAGGTATCGTCGCTCAGATCTACGCTCGCTGCATCGGCTGCCGCTTTTGCATGGCCGCCTGCCCGTACAACGCGAAATATTTCAACTGGCACACGTACCAGAAAGAAGGACCGGGGCAGAACCCGGACGTCTCGGTGCGCCCCAAAGGCGTCGTCGAGAAATGCACCTTCTGCCACCATCGCCTGCAAAAGGCGCGCGTGCGGGCGCTGGCGGAGAAACGGGACTTCGATCCGCGGGAGTACGTGCCGGCCTGCGCGGAAGCCTGTCCCGCGCAAGCGATCTTCTTCGGCGATCTCTCCGATCCGGTGAGCGAAGTCGCCAGGCTCGCGCGCAGCCCGCGCGCTTTCAAGCTACAGGAGGAGCTGGGGACAAAGCCGAAAGTGATCTACCTGACGGAAGGAGAAGGCGGTGGCTGATACGGCTGACACGCTCGACGAAGCGCTCCTTCGACCCATCGCGGAAACGGGACGCGGCTTCTATTGGGCCGTGGCCCTTTTGTCCATTCCCATCTTATGGGGAGCGCTTGCCTATGGCGTTCAATTCTATGAAGGCCTCGGAGTCACGGGCCTTCATCAGCCGGTGAGCTGGGGTTTTTACGTCACCAACTTCGTCTTTTTCATCGGCATCAGCCACGCCGGGACTCTCATCTCCGCGATCCTCCGCCTGTCGAAAGCGGAATGGCGCCGCCCGATCACCCGCATGGCCGAGGTGATCACGTGCATGGTCCTGTTCATCGGGGCGAGCCAGATTCTGGTCGATCTCGGACGGCCCGACCGGCTTCTGAACGTCATCCTTCACGGGCGCTACCAGTCGCCGCTGCTCTGGGACGCGACCAGCATCAGCGCGTACATGACGGCGAGCCTCACTTATCTATACCTGCCGATGATTCCCGATATCGCCATTCTGAGAGACCGTCTCGGCAAACGAAAACTCTTTTACAGTGTGTTGGCCCTGGGGTGGACGGGGACGGAGCGCCAACAACGTATCCTCAACCGCGCCATCGCCATCATGGCGGTGTTGGTCATTCCCATCGCGGTCTCGGTCCACTCGGTCGTATCGTTCGTTTTCTCAATGACGCTTCAGCCGATGTGGCACTCGACGATCTTCGGACCGTACTTCGTCGTCGGCGCGATCTTCTCCGGCATCGCCGCGCTCATCGTGGCCATGATTATTTTTCGCAAGGCCTACGGGCTCCAGCACTACTTGAAGCCGATCCATTTTCGTTATCTGGGCCAGCTCCTGCTCGTCATGGCGCTTTTGTGGTTCTATTTTACCTTCGCCGAATACCTCACGGGTTATTACGGCGCCGAGCCGGAGGAGATGAAAGTTTTCCGGGCCAAGTTCTCGGGCCCGTTCCGGCATTTCTTCTGGGGCATGGTGCTGTGTAACTTCGTCATCCCGCTTGTCTGTCTGGTGCGGCTCGGGCGGCGCACCGTGGGGAAAGTTCTCGCCGCGTCGTTGTCGGTCGTCGTGGGGATGTGGCTCGAGCGCTTCATCATTGTCGTGCCGACGCTGTCCTTTCCGCGGCTGCCGTTTCCGGAAGGAATCTACTGGCCCACGTGGGTCGAGTGGGGAGAGACCGCCGGGAGCTTCGGCCTGTTCGCGCTTTTTTATCTCCTTTTCACCAAGTTCTTCCCGATCATCTCCATCTGGGAGATCCGCGAGGGCCGGGAAGTGGGCATCAAAGAGGTGGAAGAGCGGCTCATCACTTACCTGCCCGACGAGGTCGAGGGAAAAACATAGAAAGCCGACAAGGAAAGCAGATGGAAAATCCGTCTTCGGATTTCGATCGCCTCGTGAGAACCTTGCAATGGGTGTGGCTGACCGTCGCCATTCTCCTCGTCGGGGGAATCATCGCCTGGATCGTTCACTTGATCCGCACGTCCTGGACGCTGGGCGACGTCCCGTCGGCCTCCATCGGCATCTCGATTGTGGCGATCCCGATATTTATCGTCCTCATGAGCGTGGTGCTCTACGTTTTTTGGGGCTTGCGCTCCGACGGAAGAGAGCGATGAAGAGCAAACTGCTGCTCATCGCTCTCGCGTTGGGGATCGGTTTCGCCCGCGCGCCGGAATCGACCCTCGCCGCCGACCCAGGGGTCGCGCCTTTTCTTCCGGGCAATCCTCTCGAAGGAAGCCGGCTTTTTACCGGCAAAGGTTGTCTCCGTTGCCACGCCGTCTACGGCGTGGGAGGCGTTGCCGGGCCGGATTTAGGCCAGGGAATCTTGAAGCGGCCGCTGCTCGATATCGCCGGCGTGATGTGGAACCACTCTCCCGGCATGGCGTACGTCTTTCAGGAACAGCAAGCGATTCGCCCTCAGTTCAAGCCGGCGGAGATGGCGAGCCTGCTGTCGTTCCTCTATTACCTCGGCTCGTTGGACCCGCCGGGAGACGTGTCCGCGGGCGCCCGTCTTTTTCGCGAGAAGCAATGCCGGACCTGCCACTCGCTGGGGGGAAAAGGGGGCACGCGTGGCCCCAAGCTTGATGGCTACAGCCGGTACGCTTCGCCGATTTTTTTGACGGCCAGCCTGTGGAACCACGGCAAGGCCATGGCCGGAGTCATGGAGGCATTGCAAGTTGCCCGCCCAACGTTTGAGAAAAACGATATCCCCGATCTTCTGGCCTACATCCGCAGCGCCGGCGGCGGCACAGAGCGCATCTACGTCCAGCCGGGAAATCCCCAGCGCGGGGAAAAGCTCTTCTCGGAAAAGCGCTGCGTCGAGTGCCATTCGATCGGAGGCCGGGGCGGCAGGATCGGCCCGAATCTTCAGGCGACGCTCAAGGGAAGCCTCATGACGATTGCCGGCAGCATGTGGAACCACGGTCCGAAGATGTGGGCGAAGATGGCCGAGCGCGGCATCGCCGTGCCGTCGCTCACCACGGAGGAAATGTCGGATCTCACGAGCTACCTCTATTTCCTCCAGTTTGTCGATCCGCCCGGCGTGCCGGCGCGCGGGCGCGTCGTTTATCAAGAGAAGCGTTGCGGCAAGTGCCATACCTTGCCGGGGATCGGCGGAACGGTCGGCCCCGACCTTGCGGCGGCGGAAAAACTCAAGACCCCGTTGGAAGTGGTGACCGAGATGTGGAATCACGCGAGCACGATGGAACAGAAAATGCTCGAAGAGTCCGTGGAGTGGCCGGTCTTCAAAGGAGGAGAGATGGCTGATCTGATGGCTTATCTGCTGGCGATCCGAAAAGGAGCGCACCAGCCGGCGGCGCAGGAGGGATCCGCGCGCAAGGTCGACTGACGGCTCCGAAGAGGAGCAGACTATGTCGCCTCAAAATTTATGTCTTGGGCAAATATTTCGGGACCCATGGAAGACCTTAGGATATCAGGCGCCGCTCGTCTTTTTTCTTGTTCTTCTATTCCCGGCGCTGCCGGAAGTTTCGGCTCAGCCGCTTTTCAGCCCGACTCAGGATCCCATCGTCGGCTCGCGCATCTTCGGCTCCAAGGGCTGCGCGAAATGTCACGCGATCGACGGAGTCGGCGGCAGAGTCGGGCCCGATCTCGGCCTGACCCCGCGCCCGCGGTCTTTTTACGATCTCGCGGCTGGAATGTGGAACCATCTGCCGCAGATGGCGAAACAAATGGAAAAGCTCGGGGTGAGCCGCCCGCAGTTGAATCCCGTCGAGACCGGCGACCTGATCGCCTTTCTTTACACGGTAAATTATTTCGATCGTCCCGGCGACGCAAAAACAGGACGGCAGGTATTTGTAAAAAAACAATGCGTTGCCTGCCACCAGGCGGGCGGCACGGGGGGCGTGGTCGGGCCGAGTCTCGATCGCCTAGCCCAGCACGATTCGCCCATCTTTGTCGCCGCGGCGATGTGGAACCACGGCCCCTCCATGGCCGAGGCGATGCGCGTGCGGGGCATCCAGCGCCCGACCTTCAGCGCGCCGGAGCTCAGAGATTTAGTGGCCTACATCAACACCACCGATGGCGGGCCGGGAACAGAGCCTATCTATCTTTTACCGGGCAGACCGGAGCGCGGGCAAGCGCTTTTCGTGCGCCAGCGCTGCAGCGAATGCCACAGCGTCAAAGGCCGGGGCGGAAAGGTGGGAGGAGACCTCGCTGAGCGGCGGGTTCAATTAGGCCTCGTCGAGTTCGCAGCCGCCATGTGGAACAAGGCCCCGTCGATGCTGAAAGAAATGAAAGAGAAGAATATTCCCGTCCCGCAAATTCGCGCGGAAGAGATGGCGGATATCGTCGCCTATCTCTATTCCGTTCAATATTTTGCCCGGCCCGGCAATCCCGGCCGAGGGGAACGGCTGGCAAAGGCTAAAGGTTGTCTCGGCTGCCACTCGATCGACGGTAAAGGCGGCAGAGTAGCTCCCGATTTCAAAAAAATCGCAGGGCTCGATCAGCCTGCGACGGTGGTTTCGGCCATGTGGAATCATGCCGGCGCAATGGAGCGGAAGATGGCGCAGATGTCGTTGAAATGGCCGGTGCTCAAAGGGGACGAGATGGCCGACCTCGTGACTTTTATCCAGACCCTGGAGCCGAGCCGGTGACCTTAGTAGAAGAAAATGGTTGGCATGAACGAGGCGGATTGTTAGAATAGGTCTTCTTCCCGTGCACGCTTCAAGAAGGAGGATCTATGGCGAAGGTAACGGCGATGGTTCTTGGTTTTTGCGCGGCTTTGGGACTGAGCCAGATCTCCTGGGCCGCCGATGCCGGCGGAAAGGCGGCCTACGAAAAAGCGTGTGCCTCATGTCACGGGCCCGACGGCAAAGGCAATGCGGCCATGACGAAGGCCTTCGGCGAGAAGGCGCTCAACATCGCGACCAAAGAGGTCGCTGCCAAAAAAGACGACGAGCTGGTCAAGGTCATCGTCGAGGGCAAAGGAAAGATGCCCGCCGCAGGCAAGTCACTCAGCAAAGCGGACCAGAAGGCGGTTGTCGAGTACACGAGATCGCTGGCGAAGTAGACATCTGAGATCTCGCACGGCCAAAGGAGCAGCTAGGCCCTCGATGAGATGGGTCGGACGGATCATCGCCGCGGTGGCCGTTCTCCTCGGGACGGAGTGTCTTGCTTTCGCTCAACCCCTATTCAGCCCGACGCAGGATCCGATCGCCGGCTCGCGCGTCTTCGGTTCCAAAGGCTGCTCGAGCTGTCACTCTATCGACGGCGTCGGCGCGAAGGCGGGGCCCGACCTGGGTCGCGCGCGCCGGGCGCATTCTTTCTATGAGTTTGCCGCCGCGATCTGGAATCACCTTCCAGGCATGGCGGAGCGCATGCGCCAGGCAAAAATCCAGCGGCCGTCGTTGAGCCCGGGAGAAGCCGCCGACCTGATCGCGTTCCTGTATACGCTCGACTATTTCGATCCGCCCGGCAACGCGGAGACCGGAAAGCGTCTCTTCACCGAGAAGAAGTGCATCGTTTGCCATCAGAGCGGCGGCGCCGGCGGAGTCGTCGGGCCTAACCTTGATTCGCTCAAACAATACGGCTCCGCGATCTTCGTTGCCGCCGCGATGTGGAACCACGGGCCGGCGATGGCGGAGGCCATGCGCGCGCGCGGCATCGCGCGGCCGACTTTCAGCGGCTCGGAGCTCGTCGATCTGATCGCGTTTCTCAAGTCGGCCGCGCCGGACTCGTCGCCGTGGGCGCTCTATATCCTGCCCGGCTCGCCGGAGTCCGGCCGACAACTTTTTCAGGCCAAGCGCTGCATAGAATGCCACAGCGCTGCCGGTCAGGGCGGCAAGATCGGTCCGGATCTCGCCGACAAAGCGCTTCAACGGAGCATGACGGAGTTCGCCGCGGCGATGTGGAACAAGGCTCCGGCGATGACCGCGGCGATGAAAAGCCGCCGCATCGCGGTTCCCCGGCTCGAGGCGGCGGACATGTCCGACATCGTCGCCTATCTTTATTCCGTTCAATACTTCGCCCGGCCGGGCGATGGCAAAAAGGGACGTGAGCTGGCGGCGCAGAAAGGCTGCCTCGCCTGTCATTCCATCGACGGTAAAGCCGGCAAAGGGGCGCCGGACCTGGCGCGCGTCAAAGGGCTCGACGCGCCGCAGGCTCTGATCGCCGCCCTGTGGAATCACTCCTTTCTCACCGAGCGGCGTCTGGAAGGCCAGAAAATTTTGTGGCCGCAGTTCCGCGCCGACGAGATGGCGCATCTGGCGGCGTTTCTTCAGGAGTTGGCGCGAGGGGGCGCATGAACGGGACGGGCGCGTGCGCGACGGCGATATTTTTTCTGCTCGTATTCGCGGGCGTCGTGCCGGCGGCGGAGCCGGAGGCGGAGAGCTGCGTCGCGTGTCACCGAAATTTCGGCGACGATCGGCTCGGCAAGCCGGTGAAGGATTTTTCCCAGGACATCCACGCCGCCAAGGGCTTCGGCTGCGTCGCGTGTCACGGCGGAGACGCCAAAGATCCGGGGATGACCGCGATGGACCGCGCCAAAGGTTTCGTCGGCAAGCCGGCGCGCAGAGAGATCGCGCAGGTCTGCGGCCGTTGCCATTCCGACGCGCGCTTCATGAGGCAGTACAATCCTTCGCTGCGCGTGGATCAGGTCACCGAGTATTACACTTCGGTGCACGGCCAGCGGCTCAATCGAAACGGCGACGCCAAAGTCGCCGTGTGCATCAGTTGCCATCCGGCCCATTCCATCCGGCCGCCGTCCGACCCGACATCTTCGGTGCATCCGCTCAATGTGGCGGAGACCTGCGGCGGTTGCCACGGGGATGCGAAAACCATGGAGACCTACAAGATCGCCACGGATCAGTTGCAAAAATATAAAAAGAGCGTCCACTGGAAAACGATGTCGGCGGGCGGCGATCTCTCGGCGCCGACGTGCAACGACTGCCACGGCAATCACGGCGCGGCGCCGCCGGGAATCTCCTGGGTGGGAAACATCTGCGGCCAGTGTCACGCACAAAACGAAGAGCTGTTCGCGAAAAGCGCTCACGCCAAGGTGTTCGTCAAAATGGGGCTTCCCGGATGCGCCGCCTGCCATGGCAATCATGACATCGCGCAAACCAGCGACGAGATGCTGGGAGTCGGAGGCAACGCGGCGTGCACGGGCTGTCACACGGCTGAAGACAAGGGCGGCCGAACCGCGTTCGAGATGCGCCGGTTGATCGACTCGCTCCGGAGCGACTATGAAAAAGCCCATGCGGCGCTGGCTGATGCCGAGCATGCCGGCATGGAGGTGAGCCAGGCGCAGTTCGAGTTGAACGGAGCCAAGACGGCGCTCGTCAAGGCGCGCGCAGCTATTCACGCATTCAACGTTGATGGCGTGAAAAAAGAAACGGCGCCGGGGATGGAGGCGAGCAAGAAGGCGCACGAGCGGGGAATCAAGGCGCTCGACGAGCTGCAATTCCGGCGCAAGGGACTCGCCGTTTCGGCGCTCATCATTTTAGCTCTCGTTGTGGGGCTTGTGTTAAAGATACGGCAGATGGAGAAACCGAAATAACCCTCACCCCTGCCCTCTCCCGCAAGCGGGCGAGGGAGAATAAAGATTCCCTCTCCCTCTGGGAGAGGGTAAGGGTGAGGGATAGGAGAGAACGGAATACCGGGAGATGGACCGCAGAAATTTTCTCAACTGGTTTCTCGGCACGGCGGCGGGGGCTTTTCTCGTCTCGGTTCTCTACCCGGTGAGCCGCTACTTGATCCCGCCCAAGGTCGAAGAATCGACCGCGCGCAACGTCGCGCTTTCCATCAAGCCCGCCGAAGTCAAGCCGAACAGCGGACAGGTGTTCCGATTCGGCAGCCAGCCGGCGATCTTGGTGCGCAGTCCGGCCGGCGAGCTGAAAGCATTCTCCGCCGTTTGCACCCATCTTTCCTGCATCGTCCAGTACCGCCCGGACGTGAGCCATATCTGGTGCGCGTGCCACAACGGCCATTACGATTTGAACGGAAAAAATATCGCCGGGCCTCCGCCCAAGCCGCTGGACGAATACGTCGTCAACGTCAAGGGCGACCAGATCGTCGTTAGCAAGAAGGCGTGAGCATGGAGCCGCAAGACATAAAGCACGGTAAGCTCTGGCACTGGCTCGACGAGCGGGTCGGACTCAAAGAGCTGGACAAGCTGGCCAAGAAAAAGCAGGTGCCGATCCACCGCCACTCGGTGTGGTACTACTTCGGCGGGATGACGCTTTTTCTCTTCACGATTCAAGTGGCGACGGGAATTTTGCTGCTTCTTTACTACCGCCCCAGCGCCGGCGAGGCCTACGAGTCGGTGCAGTTCCTCATGACCGAAGTGCAATTCGGCTGGCTTGTCCGCTCGATTCATTCGTGGTCGGCCAACCTGATGGTCTTTACGGCGTTCGTTCATATGTTCAGCGCCTTGATGCTCAAGGCTTATCGCGTGCCGCGCGAGCTGACGTGGCTCTCCGGCGCGGGACTGATGGCGCTGACGTTGGCTTTCGGCTTTACCGGCTACCTTCTGCCGTGGAATAAGCTCGCCTTCTTCGCCACGAGCGTCGGAACGGAAGTCCCCGGCGTCTTGCCGGTCGTCGGTCCGTTTCTTCGCCGCCTGATGCGCGGCGGCGACGACGTCACGGGCGCCACGCTGACGCGCTTCTACGGCATCCACGTCGCGGTCTTGCCGGCGCTTGTGACGGCGCTGATCGGGCTGCATCTCTTTTTAGTGCAGAAGCACGGCATGAGCGTTCCTCCGGAAGTGGAGCGGCAGGGCGGCGCTAAACGCACGATGCCGTTTTTCCCAAATTTTCTTTTGCGCGACGTGGTCGGGTGGCTCTCCGCGCTCGGTGTCCTGGCGGCGCTGGCGGCTTATTATCCCGCCGAGCTGGGTGAGAAAGCCGATCCGTTTCAACCCGCGCCGGCCGGCATCAAGCCCGAATGGTACTTCATGTTCATGTTCCAGACGTTGAAGCTCCTGCCGGGTCATATTCTCGGCATCGAAGGCGAGCTGGTGGGAATTTTGGCCTTCGGCCTGGGCGGCGCGTTCATCGCGTTGGTTCCTTTCCTCGACCGGCGCACGGCGCGCGGCGAGCGGAGCCATATTTTTACCTGGGTCGGCATCGCCATTATTGCCTATATGATTGCTCTGACCTACATGGGTTACACCGTAAGCCTGAGGTGAGTGCAGCACGATGTGTTTGTCCTTGGCCTGTCGGTTGTTGTATGTAGGGTTCGTGCGCACGTTGTTTAAAGCGCTGGGTCCTTCCGTTTTTCTCTCTCTTGCCTTAGTTGTTTTTGCAGTTCCCATTCATGCCCAACCTGCGACAAGCGAGGGGCTCAAAGCCGAAATCACCGGCGTCACTATTCTTGAGAACCGGCGCTCAGTCGTTATTTTTAAAATCAGCGACGCCCAAGGCCGTCCGCTCGATCGCAGCGACTTGGGCGAAATAAGATTTACCATCGCCAAAGTTCAGGCCGGTGCACAGGGGCAACCGGCCTATTCGAACTATGTTCTCTTCAAAGTACCGGGCAGGGAGTACGTCTACAAAGGCGAGAGAAAAAATCCGGCGCTCGCCGACACTCTTCAGCCGGACTACGACCGCGACGGAACTTTCGCGCGCTTAAAGCCCGGCGTTTTTACCTATACGTTCAAAACCGCCCTGCCGGAAAACTACGATCGCAAGGCGACTCTTGTAGTCGGCGGCGAGCTTACGCGCGAGAGTCGGAAGCACGTGGTCAACCCGCTCTACGCGTTCGTTCCCGAGAAAGGCAGGGTCAAACCGCCTGAATCCACGGTCGCCACCGCGGCCTGCAACAACTGCCACGATCCCTTGAAGCCGCACGGTGGACTCAGGCGCGAGACCGGCTACTGCGTCCTCTGCCACACTTCGCAGCTCGCCGATCCCGAGAGCGCCGAGAATCTCGATTTCAAAGTCCTCGTCCACAAGATCCACCGGGGCAAGAACCTGCCGAGCGTGAAAGGCGGCAAGCCGTTCGTCGTCGTCGGCAACCGGCAAAACGTTTTCGATTTTTCCACCGTCGGTCTGCCGCAGGATATTCGCAACTGCCAGACCTGCCACGCGGGGCCGGCGGCGGCCAGCTGGATGAACCGGCCGGCGATCGCGCCCTGCCTCTCCTGCCACGACAACCTGGACGCCGAGACGGGGAAAAATCACGCCGGCGGGCCGCTGGTCGAAGGGACCTGCGGCGGCTGTCACCAGCCCAAGGGAGAGGAGTTCGATCTCTCGGTCGCAGGAGCGCACGCCGATCCGCTCAAATCGAACCGGCTCGCCGGAGTCGTTTTCGACATTTTAAAAATCGAAGGCGGTAAGCCGGGCGACCGGCCGGCCGTGACCTTCACCGTGAAAGACAAGAAAGGCCAGCCCGTCGATATCTCCAAGATGGAAAATATGCGCCTGGTCGTGGCCTGGCCGACCGGCGACTATCGCGTCGCCGTCGAGGAAGACGTGCGCAAGGCGCCGGCTGAGGGAAACGGCGTCTATACGTACGCATTCAGATACGCCATTCCCGCCGAGGCGAAGGGCAGCGGCGGGATCGCCATTCAGGGTTACAAAGAATATGACCTGAAAAGAGGCAACGGCAAGATCATCAAAGGAGTGAGAGACGTAGGACTCAACGTCGTCAAATATTTTCCCATCACCGACGCCGCGGCGGTACCGCGGAGAACCGTTGTGAAGACGGCGAACTGCAATGCCTGTCACGAGACTCTCATGGCGCACGGCGAGACCCGGCGCGTGACCGAGTACTGCGTTTTCTGCCACAACGCCACGCAGACCGACGAGGCCAAACGAAAGACGGCCAAGGGGCCGATGCCGCCGGTGAATATTCATTTCAAGCTCCTCATCCACAAGCTCCACACCGGCGAGGAACTGGGCGAGCCTTACGTGATCTACGGCGGCCCGCCGGCGAGTCCCGGGCCGATCGACCTCGGCGAGGTGAGATTCCCCGGCGACCGCAGGAATTGCGCCAAGTGCCACGAGAAGGGAACTTATGAGTTGCCTCTGTCTCCGGGAGTTTTGGCGACGGCGGTGCCGCAGGCCGACGGCAGCCTGAAAAACCTACCGCCGATAACCGCGGTCTGCGGCTCGTGCCACACCAAAGATCCCGCGAAGGCTCACATCGAGACCCAGCTCGCTTCGGGCGGAAGGGAGAGCTGCGCGGTGTGCCACGCGGCGGGGCGGGAATTCTCGGTGAGCAAGAGCCACCGAAGGTAGATTCGATCGATATTACGCCCGGCGAAAATTTTTCGGGTATTTAATTCTCGGAAGAAGCCCTTGCGCTACCGTCGGGAAATCCTGCTGGCAATTTTGGCCCTGGTGGTCCTGGGCCTCGGCGTCGGCGGCTATCGACTCTACGACTACACCGAGAACGATCCGCGCTTCTGCGGCTCGTGCCACATCATGGGGACCGCGTTCAAGACCTGGAGCGAGGGTCCGCACAAAGCCGTCAACTGCCACGTCTGCCACCAACAGAACATTCAAGATCGCGCCAGAATCGTCTGGAGTTGGGCAACCTCCGACATCGAAAAGGTTCCTCCTCACACTCAACTTGCCAAAACAGTTTGCGAGTCGTGCCATCTGAACGATCAGGTCAAGTGGCCGCAAATCCGAAATACGGCGGGACACGGCGTGCACGTTCTGAGGGCGAACCTCCCGTGCTTGTCCTGCCATCTGCCCTCGCTCCATTCCGTCAAGCCAAAGACCGAGGACTGCGTGAAATGTCACAACCAATCGCGCACGAACATCGGCGGCATGGCCGGATTTCACTGCACGGCGTGTCACCAATTTCTCGTCGGAAAAGACGCGGGCTTGGAGCCCAAGAAGGAACTCTGTCTCGGTTGCCACGGCGCGATGCAGCTCAAGGGGGAAACTTTTCCGGCCGGAGCGCCGATGCAATTCGAGTGCGCCGCCTGCCACAAACCGCACAGCCAGCCAATTCTCAAGTTTAACGACTGCCTGGGCTGCCACCCGAATGTCGCGACGGATAAAAGACACTTCGAGAGGGATCTCACGAAGTGCGTGTCGTGCCACAAGCCGCATAGCTGGAAGGCCGGCGCAGGCGTGAAGGCGAAACAGAGCTGAGGAAGGAACGATTCACCCGTTAAACTCGTCGGATCCAATCACTCAATGAAGAAGAAGATACAGACGAATGATTCGATTACATCCTAAGTGCGGCCAAGGAGACGGCGGAGAAAAAGGACGACGAGCTTATCAAAGTGATCATGGAAGGGAAGGGCAAGATGCCGGCCGCCGGAAAAGGCTTGAGCAAGACTGAGCAGAAGCAGCTATTGGACTACACGAGATCTCTGGCGAAATAAGCGCCTGAAACAAAATTTGCGCCCGCAGCCAAGTTGTTTCTGAATGCTGCCGTCAGAAAACCTGCTTTTGAGATTTGGGCTTGCTCCCGCAGACCGGGCACTTGCCCGGGCGCAGGACGGCCTTGGTAACCCAGGTATCGCCGCATTTCGCGCAACGGGTCCAAACCACTGTTTGCTTGGAGTCATTTATCTCTATGCGATTGGTTTGCCGACGCATCATTTCAATCCTTTCTTGAGGGTCGCATATTTTTTCACTGTGTAACAACGAGCGACGTTGCAAACAATAAGGGTGAATACCTAAATCTGAAGGTCGGCCCTACCTATTTTCGACTTCAACGAAGTCTGCTCGGTCATTGTTCAGACGTTACTTTGCGGAGACGGCATCGCCCTCGGCGGCGCGCGCGATCACGTTGTTTCGGAACGCCGCTCTCAGACGGGCCGCTGCAGCGTGAATCAACGGGAATCCGGACTTCGCAATAGCTGGATCAATTCTGGGCGCGGTTTGCGGAAGGAAAAAGCGGGACGGTCACGCTTCGAGGATCTGGGTTGTGCTTTTCTTTTCTACGAAGAGCCAGGCATTGCAGGCACAACTCCTCTTGGGGCGGTTGATCGGCCCGCTCCCTGTAGTTGACCGGCGGCCAATCGGGGCATTCCGGATGGAAATGCCAATCGTCCTCGCCGCGGTCCCATCGCCTGCGGTGCGTGAGTGCCACAGAGCCTCCTCGACTCTGAAGAAACGTTACCGGCGGCTGGTCCAATCGTCAATTGGGGTTTTCACCGGATTATGAGTCCGTGAAATCACTTACTTCGTCCCCGGTGGCGTGGCCGTTCTACAACGAAAAGGAGGGGCGGGACTCAGCGTTCTCAATGAGTCTCTCGAATCAGGCATTCACCTAATTTATGTTGCGGCATAGGCGGGCTACAAAGTAAGTAAGCACAGAGAGAAGGTCATATGAATATAGCAGAAATCATGACACCAGACCCCGAAATCATTCGCCCGGACACGGTACTGAAGCAAGCGGCCGAGACTATGAAGAAGTTCGATGTGGGCCTGCTTCCGATATGCGACGGTCAGCGCCTGGTTGGAATGTTGAGTGACCGCGATATCACTATTCGTGCCACAGCGGCTGGGTTGGACCCGGCAAAAACTCGGGCCGATCAAGTGATGACAGAGGACGTTTTTTACTGCTTCGAAGATCAAGAAGTCGAAGAAGCGGTTAGAGTCATGGAGGAAAAACAGATCCGTCGACTGCCCATCGTCAACCGGGATAAAAAATTGGTTGGAGTTATTTCTTTGGGCGACGTCGCTGTTCGCGCGGGTAATCCTAAGCTCGCGGGCAAGGCGGTCAAGCAGGTCTCTAAACCTGCAGAGCCCAATCGATAAGTCAGGAGTTAGGGGCATTCTTCACGACGCGTTTCCAAAACGAAAACAGCCGGAGCAATTAGTACGAATCACTGTGTGCTTGGAATCATTGGCCGCGATACGATTCGTTTGCCGCCGCAGCGGTTAATCCTTTGCGGCACCTAATTTCTGCGGATATTTTTTGGCAGCTTGAAATCAACGATCTGGTGCCAGGTGCGGGCCGGATTTATATCCTTCTGCGACGCGGGGCTTTTATTGCACAACGGGCACGGCGAATTTTTCACGGCCGTTAGAATGTCATCTCCCTCGCCTAATTCGAGCTCGAAGGTTTTGTCGCAGTTCTGACATTTCAACGTCCATACCCCGGGGTCCATAGAGCCTCCACAGTTGTCCGTGACGGCTGCTTGGGTGAGAGGTGAATGCTTATATCCTTATATCGATACTGGCACATTGTCCGTGTGAATCAATATACCTGGACCGGACCTATCACGGCCGGGGGAGGGCTGGGGGAAAAAGGAGTCTGCACTTCACGGATCGTCGTACCAGACGATTTGTAGGCAGTGATCGCTGAAGAACTTCTCGACTTTTGCTTTGCCTTCTTTAAATCTCATGAATTACGCCGCGCGGTCATCGAGCTTCCACACGCGCACTTTTCTACCTCGCGCGCGCAACACCGGAGCGGCCATTTCCTGGAGGCGCACCACAACCCGGACCTTTTCCGAGAAAGGCAGCGCCGCCAGCTTGTGGCGGCGCGCTTCCTTCGCGGCGAAAAGCCGGGCGATTTCCGGTTTCAGGGTATCCATTGCTTCCATTTCCCTTCCAGGCCGTGGCGCTGGAGCCCGCCGGCCAGATAATTCATATCCACTTCCGCCTGCTCGCGGAAGATGCGCACTCGTTCCCGGTCTTTGTCCCGGCCGGTCTGCAAACAGATGGCGATGAGATGCTCCGCGCGCACCACTCTTGTGGGTGTGTCCTCGTAGGAAGTCTCTCGCAAATCCCTAGAGATCGCGCCTGTTCTTACAGCGCAAGCAAGCGCGAGAAAAGCTGGTACAGATTTTTCCGAACCGGGCTCATGTCCGTTTGGTTCTGGTGCGTTTGGCGCGGTACAATGCGGCGCCGCCGGGCGGTGATTTGCAGGCTACATTCCACGCCTCGCCGGCGCGCTTAAAGCGGGCGGCGAACGCCGGATCCTGCATCTGTTCTTCGAGGTATCGATCGAAATTGCTTTTTTTCATCGCCTGCCTGAACATCTATGTGTTCTTTGCGCTTAGCTTACCTGCTGATCTTGAAGACTTCTGTTCCCTGATCTTCTGCTCCAGCCAGAGGTTAACGAGAGCATCGGAGGGTACCCCCTGTTTGCGGGCCACCGACTGAATTTTCTCGGACAGCCCCTTTTCGACGGGGTAGTAAGTCGCTTCGGGCTCGAGTACCACGTCGAATTTTACCTTTTTCGTCTTCTTCCAAAAATCACTCAAGTCGTGCTCATCCCAGAACTCTCCGGTCTCCGCGTACGAGCGCGCTTTAGAAATTGAACTTTTATTTTTTTTCATATCTTTTCCTTTCACTACCGGTCATGTTTCGCGCCGACAGGATTAAGGCTTGTTGACTCTTCTTGCGCACGAAAAAGACAACAAGATAACGACCTGCGCTCGTCTGACCCATCCCTGAATAGACATTCTCACCTTTTCGGTGGCCCTTTTCAACAAACCTAAAATGTGACGAACTCATTAGAACTTCTCGCACCTCTTCCTGCTCGACTCGGTGTTTGCGGCTGATCTTCTCGACGATCTCAGGCAACCAGATGATACCCGATATTTTCAAGAAGCCTCTCCTTTTTACTCACCACCTGAGTCACTCGCTCAAGTTGGCCTAGTTTCCGAGATCAGATCCCGTCAGTCATTCCTTTTTAGATTCGATATTCGTTCCACCCAGGTCATTCGCGATTTCGCGGAACTGTTCGAGGGCGGCTTCGAGATCTTCGACCCCTCGACGCGTTCCAGGGAATCGCCATGGGTCCTGGCTCGGGGTCGTCCTGAGCGAGGCTTAACGAGTCGAAGGACGACGATTTCCTGGGCGAGAACGTCGGGATCGGGAAGATATCAGAGTCTTCCAGGCTTTCGTCGCGGAGCCAGAAAAGCAGCCTGTCCCCGTATTTCCCTGTTTCCGTCGCCCTTAAGGACCGAGAGCATATGCTGGACGAACATCAGATCCGCTTTCTTCCCCTTCTCCGGCATCCAAACCGCGAAGCGTCCGGGATACTCGATGTCCTTCTTGATGTAGTTCTGACTGAACGGCGGGTTGGCAAGCACACGGTCATAGCGTTTCAGCTCGTTATTCTCGTCCTTGTGCTGGGGACGGCGGATGGTGTCCTCCTGGCGAATATCGGCGTCAGAGATGCCATGCAGGAGCATATTCATTTTGCAGATGGACCAGGTGGTGCCGATACTCTCCTGTCCGAGGAGTGATACGTCGCGCGGATCGCCGCCGCACTCGCGGATATAATCACGCGTCTGAATGAGCATGCCGCCGGAGCCACAGGTCGGATCGTACACACTCATGTGCGGCTGTGGGTCCACAATCTCGACGAGCGTGCGCACAACCTCGGCCGGCGTGTAGAATTCGCCGGCCTTTTTGCCGGCTGAGTCGGCGAACCACTTGATGAGTGACTCATAGGCGGCGCCGAGAAGATCGGGAAATTCGAAGTTCTCGTCGCGCAGCGGAATCTTTTCGAAATTCTGGATGAAGTTGACTAATGTGTCGTCGTCGAGCGAGCGCTGGCCCGATCTTACGGTTGAAGTTGATGTGCTTGAGAACGTCCTGAAGCGCGTCCACGTTGGTCGGATGGTCTTCGATATCTTCAAGCGCCTCGTTGAGCTGCGTCCCGACATTGGTCTTGAGGTGGCGAATGTTCGACCAGTGCGCCGATTTCGGGACGAAAAAAGTGTACTGGTCGGGATTATCCAGCTGACCAGCGATGACATCGTCCGCCATTCCTTTGGCTTTCAAATCTTTGGCCATCTGTTCGCGTTCTTGATCGAACAGATCGCTCACCCGCTTAAGGAAGAGCATGCCGAAGATGTATTCCTTATACTCCGAAGCATCCATATTCCCGCGCAGATCATCGCACGCGCGGAACAAGAGACTGGAAAGTTGGCTGAGAGTAAGTTTGATCATTGGTATGGGATGGAACTTGGAATTTGCTGCAGATTTTATGCGAACCTGAGTTAGGAAAGCAAATAGTTATTAGCGAGAAGTAGGGTCTTGAATTTGCTGAGGCAAGGAGATTGGAATGGCAGAAGGGGAGACAAGCCTCCACTTATCTCGCGTTGGAGACCGACGCCCCTTCGTCGGAGTTCGTCGCCGGTGCCGAGACGTTCTTGGTTTCCCTCCTGAACCGCCGCTCGTAGCAGGCGCGGATGCGCGCGCGGAGCTTTTCGTAGTCTTCCAACAATCGCTTTCCCGCGCGGGAGTCTTTCTTTCCCTTGTAGCCCAGTGCCAGGGCGATGCTCTGAAGCTTCGCCGGATCTCTTTCCAGAATGTCGATCGATTGCTGGCGCTCCAGACGCAATCGATGGTCGAGCTGGCGCAAGAAGAGATAGCCTTGCGAGAGCAGGCGGTATTCTTCGGCGCCGATGATCTTGCGATCGTGGAGCGCGCGCAAAGCATCCAGCGTCGCCTGCTTTCTCAGCTCGCGGTGGCGCGCGCCGTGCGCGAGCTGAAGCATTTGGGTCAGAAACTCGATATCGACCAACCCGCCCATGCCTTTCTTCAAGTTGAACCGGTCCTCGCTTTCCTTGGCGAGCTCGTTTTCCATCCGCGCCCGCAGGTGGTCGATTTGAGCGACGCCTTCCTCTGTCAGCCCGCTGCCATAGGCGAAGCTCCGGGCGGCCTCCTCTGTCTCGCGTCCGAGCGACGGCTCGCCGGCGGCAAAGCGCAGCTTGACGAGCGCCTGCCGCTCCCAAAGCTCGGAGCTGGTTTGATGGTAATGGCGAAAAGCTTCGAGCGAAGCGACCAGAGGACCGGCACGGCCCGACGGCCGGAGCCGCATATCGATCTGGTAAAGCCGGCCTTCTTCCATCGGCGCGGAAAGGAAAGTGATGAGCTTCTGACCGAGCCGGACATAATATTCGTGTGCCTCGAGCTGTCCCGCAGGGCCGCCCTCGCTCGCGGCTTCCGCCGGCGCGTCGTAAATGAAGATCAGGTCGAGATCCGAGTTGTAGTCGATCTCCCTGCCGCCGAGTTTTCCCATGCCGAGGATGGCGAAGCGGCCTCCAGGCAGCGCGCCGTGCCGCAGTTCAATCTCCGACGACGCCAGCGCGAGCGCCGCCGCCAGGCAGGCGTCGGCCAAGCTCGTGAGCTGCTTGAAGACCGCTTCGAGTCCGAGCTCGTTCGCGAGGTCGTGGAGCCCGATGCGCAAAAGCTCTTCCGTCTTGCCGCGCCGGAGCGCGTTCAACTTATCTTCGAGGTGGGCCGATTCGGCGGCCGCGGCCGAAAGGGCGCGCCGCATCTCCGCCGCAGTCTTTCGCGGAGTGGCGAGATCGGCGCGGATCAGGCTGTCGATCAGCTCGCGCCGCTGGAGAAAAAGGTCGGTCAAAAACTGGCTGCCGGCGAAAAGATCGATCAACAACCGCGTCGTCTTGGGATTCTCGGCCAGGAGCGTGAGAAAACCGGTGCGCCCGCCGAGCCTGCGGCTGAACTCGGCCAGATTGAAGAGCGCTCGGTCCGGCGCCGAGGAATGCAGCACGGCTTCGATCAGCGCCGGGCCGAGCCGGCGAAGCACGTTCAATCGGCGCGGGCTCGGCGGCGAATACGCTTCGCCGTCGCGCACGGCGAGGAGATGCTGGTAAGCGCGCTCCGGTTCCGAGAAGCCGAGCGCCTTGAGCTCTTGAATAACCAGCTTCTCGTCGTCCAGGTCGTGCCACAGAGTTTCCCCTTGCGTGCCGGCCTGGCTTCCCATCTCTTTCTCGGCGCTGTAAAAGAGCCGGTCGAACGCGGCGCGCACCGTCGCGGTCTGCCTGCGGTAGTCGCGCCAAAACAATTTTCGCTCATCGCCTTCTTTGTTTTTTGCATAGCCGAGGCGGCGGGCGAGAGCCGTCTCCGCGTCTTTGCCTTCCGGGATCGAGTGGCTGTGAGCCTCCTGGACCATCTGGATCTTATGCTCCACGTCGCGCAAAAAGCAGTAGGCGGCGGCGAGGCGCTCTTCCTCGCGCGCCGGAATGAAGCCGTGTCCCGCGAGCAGGCTCAACGCTTTGAGCGTGTTGGGCTCGCGCAGGCGCGGCTCGTAGCCGCCGTTGACAAGCTGGAGCGCCTGGGTGAAAAATTCGATCTCGCGAATCCCTCCGGTTCCGAGCTTGACGTTTTTCTCCAGGCCCGCGGCGCCGAGCAGCTCGCGCTCGATCCTTCCTTTCATCTCGCGCAGCTCTTCCACCGTGGTGAAGTCCAGGTAGCGGCGGTAAACGAACGGCTCGACCTCGCTGAGAAAACGGACGCCCAGCTCGCGGTCGCCGGCGACGGGCCGCGCCTTGATGAGCGCCGAGCGTTCCCAGCACTGCCCCCACGATTCGTAATACAGGAGCGCCGACGCCAGCGACTGCACGATCGGTCCCTGGCGGCCGAGCGGGCGGAGACGCAAATCGGTGCGGAAAACGAAGCCGTTCTCGGTGACTTCTCCCATCATGCGCGTGATCGCTTCGGCGACCCGGGTGAAAAATTCACGCGGCGTGGTTTTCCCTTTGGCGTTGCCCTCGCTTTCGCCGTCGTCTTCCTCATAGAGATAGACGATGTCGATGTCGGAGCTGAAATTCAGCTCCCCGCCGCCCAGTTTTCCCATGCCGAGAATGACGAAGCTTTGTTGCCGGAAATTACCCGGCAGGCGCAGAACGCCGAATTCCTTCTCCGCAGCGGCCCGGCAAAAGCGGTAGGCGACCTCGAGAGAGCCCTCCGCGAGGGCCGTAAGCTCGCGCACGGTTTCTTCGACGGAATGTTGGGGAGCGAGATCCCGCGCGCCGATGCGAATATATTCCCGCTGTTTATGCCGGCGCAGAGCCGCGCCGACCTCGTCCAGAGAGCTTGCTTCGCTGAGCTTGAGCGAAATCTCCGCTATGTGGTCAGCGGCGCTCTTGTGTGGCGTGTGGATCTGCTCGTGGAATATCTCGGGCCAGCTCTTTCCCCGGCGGATCAATGCGTCGCTCAAATAGGCGCTGGCGCCCAAAAGCCGGATCAGCAGTGGAAGGTCGGCTGGCGGGAGGGCGTCGAGGCTTTTTCCCCCGCCGCTTTGGATCAATCTCTGCAGGTGGGCGCGGGCCGAAGCGGGAGAAGCGCTTTGCTTGATCAGCCGTTCGACGGCGGCGTTTCGAGACGGATTCGAAAAGGGCCTGCGGTCCACCCGTTAAAAGTAGTCCGCTTGGCTTCGAGTGGCAAGTTGTCAATTGGCGTTCTTACAACGAGAACAAAACTCAGCCTGCGGGAAGCGATCGAGCCTTGCGCGCTCGATCGGCTGATGACACGCGCGGCAAGAACCGAATGACCCGCTCCGGATGCGCCTCAAGGCGATCTCGATGCCCTGCAACTCGCGCTCAAAGCAGGCCGCGAGGCGGTTGACGAGGTGAGCTTCGCTTTGGGCGCGGGCCTGATCGAGCCAGTCGAAATCGGATTTAGCGCTCTCGCTCTCTTCTTCGAGGTGTCTTAGGAAGGGCAGGATCTCGTGTTTTCTTTTCAAGAGCTTCTCTTCGCACGTTTTAACGGCAACCGTATCCATGTAAACCTCCTTCTCGCTCGGTTGATTGAGCAAGATCCGTGCCCCTATTTTTTCATTGCCGAATTGAAGATATGCGACGCGGAGCCTCACTCAGTTGTCGGGTAATCCAGTCGGCGGCGCGGGTTTTTCCTACAGGAGCGCTGAAGTAGCAGCAATAAATTGTCAGCGGTGCCGTGAAGTTTAAACTGGGATAAGAGATGACGGCCGATTTCCCTCGGGTATTTACCGTAGGAGTGTAAACTAGTGCACTGTAACAGACGATTCGGCAACAGATGGTTTCCTCGCACTTCGACGAGCTCAGTGCGAACGGACTAGGAAAACGCCGTTCGTGGTGAGCTTGTCGAACCAGAACGGCGTACCCAAATTAAGTGATACAGTCCACTAGGTTGTATTCATTTTTCCGTCGCTATAAGGGATTAGGCGGAAGGAAGGAGGAAGTCCAATGACTATAGGAGTAGGTTCGCTCGGAATGATCTTGTTGGCTCTGTGGCTCATTCTGACGGGACTGTCGTCTTTTGTGCGCTTTGGAATTCCGTCCCGGGCGATGGGAGTTCTGGCGGTGATTGCCGGGATATTGCTGTTGGTAGGAAGGTAATTGCAGGTTTGAAGAAAAGCGCCTCACAACAAGGCGAAAGTGGGATGAAAAAATTTCTCCTTGCCGTGCTCTTGGCGTCGCTGTGCGGAATGAGACTGGATGCAGCCGAAGCGCAGACTCCTTCGATGAGCTTCTTTGTCACGAGCCAAGGCTCGGGCAACGGCGCGAATCTCGGCGGCCTAGAGGGGGCGGACGCGCTCTGCCAAAAGCTCGCCGCGACGGCCGGCGCGGGCAACCGGACGTGGCGCGCGTACCTGAGCGCGAGCGCCGCGGATGGAAAACCCGCCGTGAACGCGCGCGACCGCATCGGCGCGGGCCCGTGGCACAACGCCAAGGAAGTGAAGATCGCGGACAACCTCGCCGAGCTTCACTCGGACAAGAACAATCTAAAGAGAGAAACCGCGCTGGACGAAAAGGGCAATTCGGTCAACGGCAGCGGCGACAAGCCGAACAGGCATGACATCCTGACCGGCTCGCAGCTCGACGGCATGGCCTATCCGGCGGGCGAGGACCTGACTTGCCGGAACTGGACCGCCGGCAATTCCACCAAGTCTCCCGGGAGGGCGCAGGTTGGTCACCACGACCGAATGAGTTTCTCCAAGCCTGGATCGCCATGGAACTCGGCGCACGCCTCGCGCGGCTGCGGCCAGGAGGATTTGAAATCTTCCGGCGGCGATGGGTTGTTCTATTGTTTCGCGGCGAAATAGGGGGGCGTTCGGATTCGTTGTGGTGGGGCGAACGCCACGGGTGAGAGGCGCGCATCGCGTCCTTCTCGACTCGATTGGTTAGGCCTGTTGTAAATCAAGGATCCTCTGTATGTTACGTTTCAGTTCTGGAAGCTTCTCCTGCACCACGTCCCATACGAGCTCATAGTCCACCCCGAAGTAACCGTGGATGAGACGGTCCCGCATCCGAGCAATCGGACGCCATTCAACCTCGGAATGCGATGCGCGGAACTCCTCGGGTAGGTTCTTTACGGCTTCGCCGATAACTTCCAAGCTGCGCACGAAGGCGCGACGCAGCGTCTCATCCGCCGCGAAGCGCTCAAAGGTCAGACCCAGACTCTGATCGAGCAGGTACTCAACTTCCACGAGAATGTGGCGCAGATAGTCACGCGGCTCGAAGGACATCCCTCGCCTCGGATAGGATGTGCGGCCCGATAAACGGTGAGAGTGCCTCGGTGGTTACGACTTCAACCGGGTGCTCCAAAGCATCTTCGAGCAGGTCAGCCAGCGCCATGAAGTGATCAAACGTCTTCTCTGCCGGAATAAACTCGACGAGCACATCAACATCACTGTCAGGGCGAGCCTCGTTACGAAGCACGGATCCGAAGAGCGCCAGCCGACGGACGCCGAGGCGCCGAATCTCGGACTCAACACTTTGCAGGCGACGGATCGCATCTTCACGAGTGAGGATAATCGTGTTCATGTGACAGAACATACACGAAAGGCCCGACTTATGCGAGGCGGAGGGCCTAACGCGGGGTTAGCCATCGGATTATGCGTCTTCGTTGTAAATTCTCGTAAAGTTACTGAATTCCGTTGCCGCCAGATCCTTCGCAATCACATCCTTCGCGAGCTCGAAATCAACGACGAAGTTGCAGACTTCCATCGTCCCACTCCCGATGCTGCCGCCGTCGCATGCGCCTAGGCAGGTCCAACCGAGAGTTTCATTCATTCGGGCTTCGAGGCGGTGACGCTTGTCCACATCCGCCGTGGTGCCCATCCCCTCGACAGCATATTCAACTAACAACCTCGCGTGATCCTCGGGCTTCATTGGGCGATAGCCTTCAGCAGTCAGGCGGTAGATCTCTTTCTGAATTAAGTCTTCAGCCTTTCGAAGAAACGTAGACTTTAAGGTCTTCGTTTGACCACGGGTGCCAAGGGGGCCCCAGTGGACAATGTGAGTTCCGTCAGCTTGGGCCCAGGTTTCCCAATACTCCTTGTGCCCATCGGTAAGCCCGTAGAGTTTCAGCATTCTGTTCCCGATGGCTAACGTTCTGGGTGAGAGGCGCGTTCCACAGCGTCCTTCTCAACCCTGTCGTTAGCTTTCAGCTTTGACCCGAAAGCTCTTCGCGCACGATCTTGCGCACCAACTCTTCCGTAAGGGGCTTCGCAGTCAGACCGAGATAGGAGTTCAGCGCATCGTTGATTAGGGTCTGATACCCCTTTCCGGTTTTCTGGGATTGAGCCTTGAAGCGCTCCAGAATTCCATCGTCGAGATAGATCGTGATGCGGCTTTTTCCAACCTGGGGAATCACCGCTCCACGTTTGCCTTTGGAGAAATTATACTCCTTCTTCATAACTCCTTCTTTCCTTCGGAGTCGGCTTCCGAACCGAGATGATTCGAGCTTCGTCGCCCCGAGGTGTCCAGATCACCACCATCAGGGAGCCGAACGTGTTTGCACCCAGCGTTACGAAGCGCTGCTCTCCCTCGGCCGATTCATCTTCAATCGTCACCGCTAGGGGGTCGCTCAAGACACCATCGCCTTCGGCAAGCGAGACACCGTGCTTCTTGAGATTTGCGGCATCCTTCTTGGGATCGAAGGTTGCTGTCACCAGACAAGGGTATGCATATAATGCATATATTGCAAGCTCGCCGTAGAGCTACGAGGCCGGCCCGTGGATTGAAAGCTAACGCCAAGGCTGACCCGCAGCAGTCGGGTCAAGCCGTTGGTTAGAGCACGGAAAGGATTTGACTATGGAACCAGATTGGGACACTTTTTTTAGTGCGCGTAATACACCATTGTTCCTGCCCGAAAAAAGTTTCGACCTACACAGGGATGCGCCGTTTCTCTTTTTGACGGCGGTTGCGGTGATGCTCCTTTTCCTATGGCTTCTGGAGGTACATAAGAACCAGAGCCAAGGCCGAGATTGCGGCAATAATAGTCGGAATCAGCCAGCGCCACTCTCTCAACCAAAAACTCTTGAGAAGAAAACAGCTTTCGTAAAGAATGCGGACGGGCCACGGACGGACAAGGCCATCTCGGCTTCTGAGAATGGCGTCAACGGAAGGTTCGCGCCCTAATTCCCCGTGCCACCAATGCTTAAAACGCCTCAGCATAAGTTGTGCTCTAACAAGATAGCGTTAAGCTGCGATCGAAGTCAAAAAAAGAGAGCCAACTCCTCCACAGCATCTTCGTACATCCGGCCGTCGAGCCAGCTTTAACGCTTGTTGGACAAACCCGCTGCGCGGGCCACTGACCTATGGATTTTTAACCTCCCCATGACAACCGCCGAAGGGGCGGTCAGTACAAGATCACCCCCGCCCGTTCAGGTCACCATCGAGTTTATTCTGCCGGTCTCGGAAAACATGTGCATCCCAGTGGTCCTAGGGAAGCGATTTAAGCAAACCTCTACTCCCCAGGCAGAAAAACCTTGCTGCTTGATCGGCTACGCGGCTTGCATGCTCTGCGCTTTGCCGAAGGGGCGCTTCTCCTCATCCGGCGGTGACCCTCCACGGGGAAACCGGCCCACACAAATTATCCGCTCTCCACATACCGGACAACGGAGCTTCTCGGGATGACCGACCTTCTCCCAATACTGCTCCACAGCCAAAACTACACCCGCCTGCTCCGCCACCTGACCCAACTGAGCACGGCACTTACCACGAAGCTCCAACCCACAACGACCGTAAAGCCCATAGTGCCGGATCACCTGCATCCCTCTTTCCGGCACATGCCACAACGTGCGCTGAATAAATTCTTCGCTGCTCAAGGTCATGAGCTTCGATTTCCCATCCCGGTGATCCCGGTAGCCGAAACTCACTCCTCGATCATCCGCACAACTTAACCTGCGGTTGGAAATCGGTCCCCCTTTGACGTAGCGGGCCAGGTAGGTGATGACTCCGCTGCCGTGGCTGTAGCGCTCCCGAATGCACACGTTCCAGTTCTTGCGCCCAAGCTGGTTGAGACAATTCTTCACCTTCTGAGAGGTCATCCCTTCCGGCACGATCAACCGACCTTGCTCCAATGCCTTACCAACCGCTGCCAAGAACTTCCCCCGAAAAATGGTCCTGACCACCGCCACGGGAAGTAAGTAGCCGTTTTTCACGGCCTTCCACTCTCCAGTGGGAGTCAGTCCTCCTCCCGTCACCAAACAATGCACGTGCGGATGAAAAGAAAGAGTCCGCCCCCAGGTGTGAAGCGACATCATCACCCCAGGCGTGGCTCCCAGATAGCGATGATCTCCAAGCAGCTCCAAGAGGGTGTCTCTGGCGCTCTGAAAAAGAATCTCGATCAGAAGCCGCGTGTTCAACCGCCACAACGCGTGCAGTTCATGAGCGATGGTGAAAATCACATGAAAGTGATCGCAGGCAAGTAGCCGCGTTTTCTGCTTCTCCAACCAGCGCTCTTTCGATAGATGAGAACACTGCGGACACGCTCGATGGCGACAGGAATTGTACCACACCTCTTGCACGTGGCCTCCAGGACATCTCTTGATGTGTCCACCCAGAGCGGCGGTGCGACACTCGATGATGGATCGGGCGGCTTTACGATGGTGCTGAGGTATGGCGCGAGAGAGAGAAAACCCCGAGAAACTATCTCGGAAGATCGACTGTAGTGTCGCCTTCACTTTGCCTCAATGCAACGACAACGCTTCCCCCGCGTAGCGGGTTTGTTCAAC
>DASXUF010000085.1 GCA_036504975.1 Candidatus Binatia bacterium
ACCAAGGAGACCGTGCCGGTCCGCGAGGTCGGCGAGCTGGTACTCCATGGACAAGCCCAGATAACAACTCAAGCCATTCATCTTTGTGCGCACCAGGAAGTCGGCGTTCACTGGATGACGGGAGGTGGACGTTACGTCGGAAGCATGGCGGCGGGCGCCAGCCCAGTGCAGCGCCGAATTCGTCAATACGAGGCGCTTCGTGAGCCAGGCTTTTCTTTCAAGTTGGCCAAGAAGCTTGCGTCTGCCCGATCGGCCAGCCAGTTAGGCTTTTTGCTTCGTGCTTCCCGCGAGAAGGGCCGCAGTTCTCAGGTTGATAACGCCTTAAGAGGAATTCGCGCCGCGTTGAGGACGATGAATCAGACGGAGGGAATCGATAGCCTCCGGGGCTTCGAGGGGGAGGCGGGAAGACTTTATTTTTCTTGGCTGCCGAAGCTGTTAAGGGAAGATCTCGACGAACGCCTCCGCTTTGAAGGTCGCAATCGTCGGCCGCCCCGGGACTGTTTTAATGCTTTACTAAGCTTTGGCTACGCTTTGCTTCATCGAGATGTAATGCAGGCCATCATTGCAGTCGGCTTGGAACCGTCTTTTGGATTTTTCCATACGCCGCGCTCCGCGGCACACCCTCTCGCCCTCGATCTTATGGAGCTGTTTCGCGTTCCGCTGTGGGATATGCCGCTTGTGGCATCCGTGAACCGCCAGCAATGGGACGCCGACGAAGACTTTACGCATGCAGGCGTGCAAGTGTGGTTAAGCGATAAGGGGCGGCAGAAGGCGATCGAGGTCTACGAGCGGCGAAAGGAAGATCAGTGGAAACACCCGGTGACCGGTTACTCGCTTTCATACGCCAGATTGATCGAGCTTGAGTGCCGGCTGCTTGAAAAGGAATGGTCGGGCGAGCCGGGCCTTTTCGCCAGAATGCGGTTGAGGTGACGTATGGCAGAGGAAAAATTCTTGCACCTTGTTTGTTACGACATCCGCGACCCAAAGAGATGGCGACGCGCTTATAAGCTCTTGAAGGGATATGGAAAGAGTCTTCAGTACTCTATCTTCGAATGCCGGATGACAAGGCGCGAGTTGGAGCGAATGCGGTGGGAACTCGAAAAGGAACTGTCAGAGGAAGATAGTTTGATGATTGCAGGGCTCTGCGCCGGATGCCATTCCAAAATTATTGCGAGAAACACAAGAACGGAGTTCCTCCAAGAGGAACCAAGATTTCGAATTTTAGGGGCAGCTTGAGAAAAAGATCGAATCAAGCACATGCCGTTGTTGGTGCTCCAGCCGTAGCGATCGCGCGGTAAGTTGGCTTAGAGGCGCGGCAAAACAGAAAATTGATGGTTGGGACTTACATGAAATGCAAAAAAAGTAGATCAGATTACGGGTTTATAAGGACTAAAAGTGTGCAGGATACAATTTTGCTCAGAGGCTTTTTCAAGAAGAAGGAGGTTCCTGAATCTACTGGAGAATCATCGAATAAAAACAAGGGCTTTCCTGTGCGGCGTGAATGGATCTGAGATGCCGAAAGGCGTTGAGCACGGGATCGACGGCGCGCTGCCGAGGGGGGATCGTTGACGTGAATGGATCTGAGATGCCGAAAGGCGTTGAGCACCTTCCAGACGAGCTGGGCGCACCGCGTCTCGCGAAAGTGAATGGATCTGAGATGCCGAAAGGCGTTGAGCACAAGGAAGTATCGGATCTCGCTGCGGCGCGCGCCGCCGTGAATGGATCTGAGATGCCGAAAGGCGTTGAGCACTGCTCAGGCGCTACGATCGGCGCCACACTTTTTTCTAGTGAATGGATCTGAGATGCCGAAAGGCGTTGAGCACGGTCTGGAGAATCTCAGTTCGACGCACGGGGCTTACTGTGAATGGATCTGAGATGCCGAAAGGCGTTGAGCACAAGAAAATGTTGTTGTTGGTTTTGCTGCTTGGGCGTGAATGGATCTGAGATGCCGAAAGGCGTTGAGCACCTGGAGTTGATCGGCCAGGTGCGCATGGAGTTGGAGGGTGAATGGATCTGAGATGCCGAAAGGCGTTGAGCACTTGGATAAGAATTATGGGAAGAAGTGGAGGAAAAGTGAATGGATCTGAGATGCCGAAAGGCGTTGAGCACAAGGCGCCGGTGTTGCCGAAGCGCCGTGAGGCGTGTGAATGGATCTGAGATGCCGAAAGGCGTTGAGCACGACTCAATTTCATCCAGCCGGGCCAGCAGTTCAAGTGAATGGATCTGAGATGCCGAAAGGCGTTGAGCACGCGGCGAAAATCGAGCAACTTTTAATCAGGCAGGCACTGTGAATGGATCTGAGATGCCGAAAGGCGTTGAGCACAGGACGGTTTCAAAATAGAGCGTTGTGTCGGTACGGGGTGAATGGATCTGAGATGCCGAAAGGCGTTGAGCACCGCTGGATTCTCGTGTTGGAGAACATGGTTCTTTCCTCGTGAATGGATCTGAGATGCCGAAAGGCGTTGAGCACACAATCCGACCCTTCGTGGCCTTCGTGCTCTGCGTGGTGTGAATGGATCTGAGATGCCGAAAGGCGTTGAGCACTGATTGCCGGTGTCAGTTGGCGAATTATTTGCGGCGTGAATGGATCTGAGATGCCGAAAGGCGTTGAGCACATGAAATTGGTTTCGCTATGGGAGTGCATAAAGTGGTGAATGGATCTGAGATGCCGAAAGGCGTTGAGCACCGAGGACACCGCCGCGGGCGATCCGGCGAAATATGCGTGAATGGATCTGAGATGCCGAAAGGCGTTGAGCACTAGCGATAAGGTCGTAGGTGAGAAACGCGGTCGCCTCGTGAATGGATCTGAGATGCCGAAAGGCGTTGAGCACGGTGAGACGGTAGCGGAGCGCGGCTTGCTCTCCTTGTGAATGGATCTGAGATGCCGAAAGGCGTTGAGCACTCGGCGTCGGCGGCGCCCGGATCGGGCACGTGCACGTGAATGGATCTGAGATGCCGAAAGGCGTTGAGCACAAATGAAGTTGACGGCGAGTGGAGGCAATACCCCATGTGAATGGATCTGAGATGCCGAAAGGCGTTGAGCACAATCAGATTCAGGCGATTCGCGGCACCGGCGCGGGTGAATGGATCTGAGATGCCGAAAGGCGTTGAGCACAGGACAACGTCGCCGACAGCGAATGCGCCACCGCCGTGAATGGATCTGAGATGCCGAAAGGCGTTGAGCACTGGCATGAACGCTTCGCTTACGACGATGCGGTAACGTGAATGGATCTGAGATGCCGAAAGGCGTTGAGCACATATAGCGAAAGCTAAAGTATATTGGGGAGATTACAGTGAATGGATCTGAGATGCCGAAAGGCGTTGAGCACAAACAATACCCGTCTCCCGCTGGGTCCACTAGACGTGAATGGATCTGAGATGCCGAAAGGCGTTGAGCACCGATTCTCGCCGACCTGACGGGATCGGGAACCAACGGGGTGAATGGATCTGAGATGCCGAAAGGCGTTGAGCACTCGAGAAAAGGAGTGCCTTGTCAAGCGCATCCAAACCGTGAATGGATCTGAGATGCCGAAAGGCGTTGAGCACTGGATTTTGGCTGTACGCCGAAGTTTGGAATATTGTTGTGAATGGATCTGAGATGCCGAAAGGCGTTGAGCACAAAGCCCGCGCGGAATTTGAGACTCCGCGCGCCCGTGAATGGATCTGAGATGCCGAAAGGCGTTGAGCACGGCTTGATCGAGCCGCCGGCACTCACGAATTGGCAGCGTGAATGGATCTGAGATGCCGAAAGGCGTTGAGCACGGGAAGGATGCATCCAAGTGTCGCATAATTCGAGAAAGTGAATGGATCTGAGATGCCGAAAGGCGTTGAGCACAGATGGTTCGCCGGATCGTAAACATTGACATACCCGTGAATGGATCTGAGATGCCGAAAGGCGTTGAGCACATGAGGTCCGAGCCGTTTTTAAGGCGAGGACCTCGCCGCATTAAGCGCAGAGAACCAGAAGTAACAGGTACCCGCAGGATTGAACAGGTTGGCTAATCTCAAGCTTTCTATTTGACACCCTCTGTGCGGTTTGCGAAGATGGTTCGCAACATGGCCAACCGCACCGAGCCGTCCTCGCGCCACTACGACGAGAAGCTGAAGGATATCCTCAAGCGCTCGGCCAAGATTTTCGCCGAAAAAGGCTTTCATCACACTTCGATTCGAGACATTGCGCGCGAGACCGGCATGAGCCTGGCCGGCTTGTATTATTATTTCCGCACCAAAGAGGAATTGCTCTTCCTGATCCAGGAGCATTGTTTCCTGACGCTGCTGCAACGGTGGGAGCGGGAAGTGAGCCCGGACGCCGACGTGCGCGTGCGCATTCGCGCCTTTGCCGAAAACCACCTGGGCTATTTTCTCCACAACATGCACGAGATGAAGGTCATGGCGCACGAAGATGAGTCTCTGACGGGGGAGTTCGGGGAGAAAGTCCTGGTCCTCAAGCGTCGCTACGTGAAAATCCTGATGGATTTGATCGGCGAGCTGCAAAGACGCGAGAGCGGCCGGGTGATCGATCTCCGCGCCGCGACGTTTTCGCTTTTCGGCATGATGAACTGGATCTACACCTGGTATCATTCCCAGCGCGACCTGCCGCTGCCGCAACTGATCGAGCAGATGCTGAGGATTTATTTCTTCGGCATCCTGCAGGGCGCGGAAGCCGATGAGCCGTGGTTCACCGCGCCTTCATCCGAAACCGGAAAAGAGAAATTTTCTCTCTGGCAAAACCTTCCTTGACGCCGGTCCAATCGACTTCGCCTAACTTCGTTCATCGCCCCTCGCGCCATAGCCCGCCACTGGCGGGGCGTTACGATAGTTATGCTCGTCGCTTGAACCGGCGTAATAAATCGGCACAGGTTTGACTCAGGGCTCGTATCTCTACTATTGTTAGCTCTGCTCAGACTATTGTCTGCTAAGAAGACTTTTTGGAAGAACGAAGAAGAATCATGGTTTCCGTCGGTGGCAAAGCGCCAGAATTCAACTTGAAAGGGATTGACCGGGGAAGCGTCGCCGATTATTCGCTCAAATCCTACCCGGGAAAATGGCTCGTGATCTTTTTTTATCCGGCGGACTTTACCTTCATCTGCCCGACGGAAGTGACGGGGTTCAGCAAAATGGCGCGAGATTTCCGCGCCGAAGAGGCGGAGGTGCTGGGGGTCAGCGTCGATTCGCTGGAGACGCATCGGGCGTGGATCGAAGAGCTGGGCGGCGTCGACTATCCGCTGCTGAGCGACGCGGAAAAAAAGATGAGCCGGGCTTACGGAGTCCTGGACGAGAAAGACGGCGTCAGCCTGCGCGCGACCTTCATCGTCAATCCGGCGCGCGAGGTCGGCTACTTTGTCGTGAGCCACATGAACGTCGGGCGGAGCGTCGAAGAGACGCTCCGCGTGCTCAAGGCGCTCCGCACCGGAAAACTCTGTCCCGCCGAGTGGCAGCCGGGCGGAGCCACCGGGGAATTGCGCCTCAAATACTAGCCAAACGTATTTGAAATTCCCGGATGAAGTTTGGATGACAGAATCGGAAAAGAGATGACTCACGCAAAGACGCAAAGGACGCCAAGTTCGGAGAAAATAGAAAATATTTTTCTTTGCGCTCTTGGCGTCTTGGCGCGATATATTTTGTTAAAGTCGTTTTATTCAAGACCTAAAACCTAAGAAACTAAAGGCGATTGACCCCTAACCCCTTGCCCCTAACGTTCACGTAGTATGGCGCTGGAAGAGATTCAAAAAAAGCGCGAGATCGTCGAAAGCAGGGCGCGCATCCGCGAATTTGTCTTCGGCATTCAAGACGGGCTCATCAGCACGGTCGGACTCCTGGCCGGCGTTCAAGGCGCGACCGAGAACAACCTCGTCGTCGTCATCACCGGTCTCACCGCGATGTTCGCCGGCGCCGTTTCGATGGCGACGGGATCGTATCTGTCGTCCACGGCGCAAAAGCAGATTTTCGACAAGGAGCTGCGCGAGGCGGAGGACCTGGCGGAACGGGAACCGTACCTGGCGGCGGAGGGTTTGCTCCAAGCTTTGAGCCAGGAGGGGTTGAAGAAAGAACAGAGTTACCGCCTGGTGAAGCTTCTTGCCGAAGAGGAGAAGGTTTTTCTGCGCACTTTCCAGGAAAAAGTTTTCGGTCTGGGGACCGCGGAGATCAATCGCCCGCTGCAAGCGGCGCTGGTCATGGGACTTTCTTTCGTCCTGGGCGCCGTGATCCCTTTGCTGCCCTATCTATTGTTGTCCGGAATGAGCGCGCTCTACGTTTCGATCGTTTTGGCGGCGGTAACCTTATTTTCCGTCGGCGTCTTCAAGGGATATCTGGCGGCCCGGCCGCTTTTTCTCTCCGGCCTGGAATTTTTTTTCATCGCCGTCGGCGCGGCGATCTTCGGCTACCTCATCGGCCTGGTCGTGCAGTATTTCTTTCCGGACGTGGCGGTTCAGGTGTGACAGGCAAGGGGTTCGGGGCCGCTCAAAAGCGCATGCAGAACGGAGATTTACCAAATTGTCCTGACGTGGGGATAGTCGGCTATCTTCCCGTCCTTGGTCACCAAGGGAAAGCCGAGGGTAATAGCGGTTGCTATGATGATGCGATCAGCGGGGTCCTGATGGAGCGGTTCGGGAAGCTGCACTGATTTAAGGGCGATCGCATTGTCTACGGGAACAAAATTCACGAACGGTAATGCTTCAGATTTAGCCAACCAGTCCGCCACCTCCACGGTTAATTCGAGACGACCGTGCGCCACGAGCTGGGCTACCTCCCAGACGCTGATGGAGGACACATATAGGCCCTTCTGAGCTACAGCATCGGCAATGAGGCGAGAGGCCCTTCGTGAGATCCGTTCAATTCCGCTAAGCCACCAGACCCATACATGCGTATCGAGCACGATCATTTAAGGGCGTCCCAGTCTTTAGTCCTCACCGGCTTTGTGGGATCCTTGTATCTCAACACAGTGCCGCGAAACGGCTTGAGTAACTCTTCAGGATCCTCTGCATACGGCGTAATCCTCAGAACCGGTGTTCCGCGATCGGTGATGAGCAGCTCTTTCCCGGTTTTTTCAACTTCCCGGAAATATTCCAAGGCCCGCGGCTTGAATTGAGATTTTGACACACATTTTTTCATTGGCGCCTCTGTGAGAAACCTACTAGGTCATATTAGCTAGTCATCTGGGGTTTTCAAGCGATGGCTTGATCCCCGTTATTTCCTTTCGCCCTCACCCCTGCTCTCTCAGCAAAATAATTTCCTGGCCCTCCTCTGGAGGTGGAACGACTCCCCTCAACTTGTCACCAGGCTTCGCAGCAGAGTCAGATTCTCCGCGTCCTCTTTCAGATCCGGCCCCTTCGGCGTCTCCAGGCACATCGGGATGCCCCAGAAGCGGCGGTCGTTCAGCAGCAGGCGAAATCCTTCCACGCCGATCTGCCCCTTGCCGATGTGCTCGTGGCGGTCCACGCGCGAATGGAATTCCTTTTTCGAGTCGTTGAGGTGAAACGCGGCGAGCAAGTTGATGCCGATCATCTCGTCGAATTCGCCGAAGGTCCGGTCGTAGCCGTCCTTGGTCCGGATGTCGTAGCCCGCGGCGAAAGCATGCTCGGTGTCGAAGCAGACGCGGAGCCGCTCGCTCTCTTTCGCGGCGTCGATGATATCGCGGATCTGCTCGAAGCGGTAGCCGAGGCAGCTCCCCTGTCCGGCGGTGATCTCCAGCGCGACTTTGACTTTGAATCCGGCGCACGCCGTATGGACTTCGTCCAACGAGCGCGCGATCGTCTGGATGCCTGCTTCTTCTCCCGCGCCGACGTGAGCGCCGGGATGCGCGATGAGGTTCGGCACGGACAACGTCTCGCAGCGCTCCATCTCGTCGATGAAGGCGCGGATCGACTTTTTTCTTAGCATCTCGTCGGGCGTGCCGAGGTTCAGCAAGTAAGAGTCGTGCGCCACCGCCGTGGCGATCCCCGTCTCTTTTTGATTGTGCTTGAAACTCTCGATCTCGTCTTTGCTATACGGCGCCGCCGCCCACTGGCGCGACGACTTGGTGAAAATCTGGATCACGTCGCAGGCGACTTTCTTGCCATGGAGGAACGCGTTGCCCACGCCGCCGGCGATCGACATCTGCGCGCCCAATAAAGGGCCAGTTAGGCGAGAGGCGGAAGGCGTGAGGCGTGAGTTGGAAACTTCAGGGATTTTCTCTCGCCTCATGCCTCAAGCCTCATGCCTCAGAGAAGTGCCTTTTCTCAACGAGCGGTAAGGAGATGCTGCCGGCGCTCAAAAGTCGGTCGTGGAATTTCCGCAGGTCGAAACTCGGCCCTAATTTCTCTTTTTCCCGCTCGCGCAGGCGGTTGATGATCGACCAGCCGAGCGCGTAGCCCATCGGGACGGCCGGCGACTGGCTGTACCAGTTGAGATCGCCCTCGGCTTGCGGACGCGGAAAGTGCAGCTCGCGCACCATCAAGTCCGCCGCTTCGTCGTAGGTCATCCGGCCGGTTTGCGTTTTCACGTCGATGATAATTCGCAGCGCGCGCCAGAGCCGGTCCTTCAGCATCACGAAGCGGTGCTCCACGGACTTCAAGAAACCCTGCTCCTGCATGAGCTGCTCGCAGTAGAGCGCCCAGCCCTCGTAGAAGACCGACGACTCGTTCATCAGCCGCGGCAAGGTGCAGGCCGCGGGAATCGAGTTGGCGACGGTGAACTGGAGATGGTGGCCGGGATAGCTTTCGTGCACGGAAGTGTTCTCCAGCCCGGTCCAGTTGTGCTCCCGGAGCAAATCGTCGTCGTTTACCGGGGTGACGTAATAGTACCCGACCTGCTCGGAGTCTTTCGGCGAGGGAGAAAGATAGGCGGCGAACGGTATCTCGTGGCGCTGGAACTCCGGCGTGTAAACGACGCGCAGCTCTTCGCGCGGCGGGAAAGAGACGAGCCGTTTTGCGCGCACGAATTCCCGCGCCGCTTCCATGGCTTTTTGATACACCGGAAGCAATTCGTTCGCCGTGGGATGGGCCTCCTGAATTTTCAGCGCGACCTCTTCGATGCTTTTTCCCGGTGCGATCTTGTCCGCCAGCGCCGCCAGCTCTTTCTTCGTCTCGGCGAACAGTTTTTCTCCCAGCGCGAGCAGGCTCTCGGCGTCGTGGCTGAGGAAATGGCGTTTCTTGAGCAGCAGATGGTAGTGCTCCGGCCCGACCGCGTAAACGCCGCGGCTCCTGGAGAGGAGGTCGCGTTCGAGAAATTGCTGAAAGAGCCGGATCGCGTCTTTGGCTTTCTCGATCGCCGCGTGGAAGCGCGGCGGGTCTGTCACGGCGTTCTTCACTCTGGGAATATTTCCCAGATTGTCGAGAAACGAGAGGCCGCCTTTCGCCGATTCGATCGCCATCTCGGTCCAAAGCCGCGGCGGATTGGCCTCCGGCCGGCTCAGGTTGGCGATGCCTTGCTCGATGATTTTTGGCGAGCGTTCAAGACGGCTCAGCAAATTTCCGACGACGTCGTTGGTCGGCCGCACCGTCAGGATGTAGAAATGAGAAGTGGAGAGATACAAATCGGGCAATTTGAAGCGGTAGTCTTCTTTGTTGAATTCGTAGTTTTCGATCGTGAGCCGGCCTTCGAGCAGCGCGTAGTCGATGGTCTCGTCGCGGGACAAGCCTTTAACGGAGACTTGTTTCAAGCCTTTGAGGGAATCCTCGGCGAACGATTTTTCCTCGCGGTACGCCGCGTCCGTGTAGTCTTTCAGTAGGTGATCGTAGCCTTCGATGCCGTAGTGAATCGCCTCGGTCGGATGAAGGTCGAAATAGCGCTTGAAAAAATCCGCTGCGAACTCGGCGAAGGAAGTCATTCATGTGACTTAGCACGATAACTCTGCGCAGGCAATTTTCTTTCTTGTGCGGGAGGTGGACATCAATCCCACGTTAAGGTAGGAAGCGTGGGCTGATGGCCCGACGCGACTCCCCCACTCAGCGGCGATGGCCCGCTCTCTTCGCCTCTTCAGCCGCCGGGTCGGTCCGTCCAGGACTCTCCTGGGCGCCGCGGCTCATCGGGTGGATCGTCCTCGCCGGCTGCGTGGTTGCCTTCAACATCTCTAAGATGGCGAACAACGACATCTGGATCCACCTGAAGACCGGCGAGTATGTGCTGCAAACCGGCTGGGTGCCTCTGAAGGACCCTTACTCCTTCACCGCGGCAGACCATGCCTACGTGGCCCACGAGTGGCTCGCGGCCGTGCTCTTCTACCTCGTCTACGCGCCCTTCGGCGTAGTCGGTTTGACCGTCTTCAAGGCGCTCGTTGTCGCCGCCGCGTGCGTCCTCCTCTACGGCGCGGCCCGCACCGCCGGCGCGCGCCTCTCGGTGATGCTGCCCGCCTTCGCCTTGCTCCTCTACATCGGTAGCGCGCGCTACATCGAGCGGCCGTACATCTTCGCCTACTTGATAGCGGCCGTCTATCTCTGGCTTTTCTTTCGCTACCGGGACGGCGACCGGAACCGCCGCTGGCTCTACCTGATAGTTCCGGCCGACATCCTATGGACGAACCTGCACGGCAGCTTTATTCAGGGCCTCGCGATGCTGGCGATCTTCGCTGTTGGCGAGGGTCTCGCCTCCGCTCGTGCCCGGATGCTGAGCGGGAACCATCAGCAGACACTCCCCTCGCGCGACCTGATCCTTCTCGCCGCGCTCGTGCCGGTTTGCGTGGCGGCCTCTCTGCTGAACCCTTACGGCGTCAGGATGCTGACATTTCCGTTCGAACTGACCAGGCTCGGTCTGTTCATGCAGAGGGTCTATGAGTGGAGGCCCCCTTACGATGCCACCTACAACTACTCCACAATGTTCTTCCTCTACCTCGCCTATGTTGGGGCGCTCTGGACGAGCTTCTTCTTCCGCTACCGCGACCGGCGACCGCTTCAGTGGCTCCGCGTCGGCAACGCGCTCCTGCTCGGGGTGCTTGCCCTCGTCTACGCGCTCTTCGCCATCTTCTGGTTCGAGAAGCCGGCGGTGCACTGGACGCCGGCCGTTCTCGCCTCGATGCTGTACGCGCTGCTCGGGCTATTTTTTCTCTTCATCGTCTTGAATCTACGGACGGTGGACTTCACCCACGCCGGACTCGTGGCTTTTTTCTACCTCCTCAGCCTGCGGCACAACCGGTTGGTAACGGATGCGGTCATGGGTACGTTCGTCACACTGACCGCCTCGGCCTCGGGGTTAGGGGCGGGCGAGCGCCGCGCAACACGCGTGGACCGATCCAACCCGCTGGCCGTCTTGCTTGGCGCCGCGCTTCTGCTCGCAGTCGCGGCGCACGCCTCGCTTGTCGGTTACTACTACTCCTTCCGGGGCAAGCCCCGCGAGAAGGGGGTGGGCATCAGCCGCGACATGCCGACCTGCGCCGTCGACTTCATCGAGCGCGCCCGCATCTCCGGCAACGCGTTCGTCTCGTACTCCGAGGCCGCCCAGCTCATCCACCGGATGTATCCCGCGGTGAAGGTCAACATGGACTCGCGCAACGACGTGTACGGCGAGGCGCTCTATCGCGAGTATCTGGACGCCCTTGCGAGCCCGGAGGCCATGCAGGCGTACTTGCGGCGCTACCCGGTGGATTTCTTCCTGCTGAAGTATCAGCCCTGGTTGCCGGAGATTTTCGCGACGCTCGAGTCGACCGGCGAGTGGGCGCCGGTGTACTACGATGACGCCTGGTTTGTGCTTGTCCGGCTGAGAGCCGAGACCGAGGCGCTCGTCCGGCGCGAAGCGTTCCACGTTCTGCGCCCGTATCGGCTCGACCCCCGCGAGGTCGACGGCAGCAACGCCACCGAGCTCCTCGGCGAGGCCGAGCGGGCGATAAGGAACTGCCCCAGCGCGGTTCTCGGCTACTTTATGATGGGCGAAGCGCTGCGCGTCCTCGGCAGACGGGAGGAGGCGGTGGCCGCTACCCGCGAGGTCCTCGCACGGAAACCGGATGACGTTTCTGCCTATGCCCGCCTGGCGGAGGACTATGCGGCCATGGGGAAGCGCGAGGAGGCGATCGCGATGCTTGAGAGAGCGGTGCGTCTAAATCCTAGGTTCACGAAGGCGCGCGAGTTCCTCGAACAGCTCCGCCGCGGCCGCTGACAAGCCAGTGTCAGGATGCGGGACGGTGGTAGTGAGCAGAGAGAACTCAGAGAAAAATCTCTAGTCTCCCAGAGGAGCAAACAGCTCGGTCAGTTGCGTCCGGCGGGAAATATATCCCTGCTCTTCAGCGTACTGAAGAAACTTCTCGAGGACAATTTGGTTTTGCGGCGTCAGGCCGTGCTGGAACGGCTCTTTGCCGAAAACCGCTTCTTCCTCTTCGAGAACTAACACGGCCGTGGGGAGCGCCAGACGCTTGGGATATTCGTAGGCCTTGCGACAGATTTTCTCCGCTTCGGTAAAGGCATTGACCAGGCTGCCCACCATCCACGGATGCTCGGCGACCAGAGCTTGCCGCAACACCACGGTGTGCGTGATCGGAAAGATTTTCGTCTTGCCGAAATATTCCATGATTTCGCTGCGCGGATTTTCGAAGAGCCGTCGGATGCGCGGATCGTCCGCTGTGAAAGACGCGGGGACGTTGGGCACGATCAGAGCGTCGATCTCGCCTTCGAGCAGAAGCGATTCCACGCTCCGGCCGCCGACCGAGAGTCGTAAGTCCTTCGGCGGCTGAAATCCGGCGCCTTCGGGCTCGGACGTGAACCAAAACATTTCTTCAGGGCGCACGCCGTAAAATTCTTGGAGGATTCCTCTCGTCCACAAGCCCACGGTGAGACGGTATTGATTCATCCCGACTTTTTTGCCTTTCAAATCTTCAGGAGCGCCGATATTCGCTGAAGACGAGCAAAAGATGTACGGATGAATGAACATCCGCATGGGAAAAACCGGCAGCGCGATCACCGGCTCGCCGCGACACTTCGCCATCACGTACCAGGAGAGCGACATCTCCGCGATGTCGAATTCCTCGTAGACCGGTCTGAGACAGGCTTCTCCCGGGACCGCCGGTCGAGGATTCAACCTAATCCCGTCGGCGGTCACCTCGCCGGAAAGCAATGGCCGGGTCCGGTGATAGTCCGCCAGCATCAAGGTCAGATTCATCTCCGTTGCCATGGTGATTCCTCTGCAAGCGAGGCCTCACGTCGCGAGTTTTCGGGCCGCGGCCGATAGGGCAGTACCATGAGTCGAACCTCCCTCATCGGACGTCCGCGGCCCTCTTCCTCGCGCCCTTCGGCCTCGAAGTCTTGTTCAACGACCCTGGCCCACTGCCTTGGCTGCGAAAGTTCCAATAAAAAATTTTTCCGCGCCGCCGATCTTTTTCGCCTCCGCCTCCACTCGGGCGGCGGCAATGACGGCTTCGATCTCCTCTTTGGTGATGGAGATCGAATAGAGATCGGAGAAGTGTTCGACCACCTTCCTGACAGTGGCGGGGTCGCCGTAGGTCTTTTTCTTCAGGACGGTCGCCATGACTCGCTCCGGGTCGGCTTTAACGAGGTCCATGCCGCGCTTCATCGCTCTCAGCAGGGATACGGCGCCTTCGGGATCGGTTTCGGCCTTGCGTCGCGTGGAAACGATCACCACGAACGGGAATCCCGTCAGGACCTTGCCGATATCGAAGAGCATCGGAAACCCTTTCCGCTCGAGCTCCAGCTTTTCCATGAACGAAAAGGGCGAGGCCTGAATCCTGCCCGCTTCCAGCGCCTGCGCGCGCGCGGGACTGTTGCCGACGCCATAGAGAATCTTGTAATCGCGGTCGCGGACCAGTCCTTTTTTCGCCAGGCCTTCGACCGAGGCGAATTCCGCGATGCCGCCGGCGCCGGTGACGCCGACCACCTTCCCCCTGAGGTCGTTGAGAGTCGATATGCCTTTGGCGCCGATGAGACTGTAATCTATGTACGGCTGGATTCCTCCTGTGATGACGAGCGGGGCGCCTTGCGCGATCGCCCGCACAGTCGGGACCGCCCCAGCCAGTGTATAATCGACATCGCCGCCGATCAGCGCGGCGATCGCCGTGGGTCCGCCGATGATGAAGACCGGCTTAACCTCAAGCCCCTCGGCGGCGAAGAAGCCCAACTCCATGCCGATAACGAGCGGCAAGGTGCTGCTCAAGGTTGGGGTCTGATAGGCGAAGGTTATCGGCTTCGCGTGACCAGTTGCGATGAGGCCAAGGCATGTAAAGATCGAGGCGATAACCAGTTTTGCAACCTTTCCTCGCACGCGCTTGCTCTTCCTTCCTCTCCCTGCGGGAGAGGATTGAGGTGAGGGTTGCCAGGCTTTGTTTCCCTCACCCTTACCCTCTCCCAAAGGGAGAGGGTAGTTGATTTCTCCTAAAGATATCTTTGCTCCCATCAAGCCAGGGGCGTCAGCCCAGCAGCCGCGACCGCCTGGCGGATTCCCTCGATGTGTTCCGGCCGGAGCGGCTGGAACGGCGGCCGCACGGTCGAGCGCGGGAAGCGCCCCCGCGCCGTCAGCGCTTCTTTCTCGACGACCCAATGCTGCATGAGCGGCTGCTTGTAGTAGATCGCATCCGACAGTGGCCGGATCTTGTTGAAGAGCGCGGTCGCTTCCTGCATCTGGCCCGAATGGGCGAGCTCGAAGAGCTTGGTGATGAATTCGGGCGCGACGTTGGAGAAAGAGCTGACTGCGCCGTCGGAAGTCGCGAAGCGGATCAGGAAAAGGCTCCCGTGCGCGACCAGGAAATTGATCTTCCGCGGGAAATTTTGGAACGCGACCCATGCCTCTTCGTAGTCGAAGGAAGAATCCTTGATCGCTACGACCTGCGGGATCTTCTCGGCGATTTTCTGCAGCACCTCGACCGAGTACATCAGGCCGGTCTTGGCGCCGTAGCGGAAGACGATCATCGGCAGGTCCACCTTTTCGGCCAACTCCTCGAAGCAGGGCACGATCAGCTCGGGACGATCGACGGCGCCGAAAGCGAAGTGCGGGATCGGCATGACCAGGAGCCCGTCTGCGCCGGCGGCTTTGGCGTCGCGCGCGCACTCGACCAGCTCGCGCGTGCTGAGCCCGGTGCAGCCGACGACCATCGGCAGATGGCTCGGTATCTCGGCGCGCGCGATCTCGGCGACGCGGATTCTCTCCTTCGGCGTGAGCGACTCCAGCTCGCCCGCATGGCCGCTGATGACCAGGCCCCCGACATCGTGCGTGATGAGCCACCTGAGATGTTTGCGGTAAGCGTCCTCGTCGATCGTCGCGTCGGCAAACAGCGGCAGATTCGCCGCTGGCAAGACTTTTTTGAATTCTTTTGGCATGGCCGTCTCCTTTACGATTTTAAACCTTCGACAAACCGCTCGCGTTTGAGCCGATCGACGAGCGATCCATCGATGAATTCTTTCGGATCGCGGCGCGCCGCGTCCGGAAATTCATTGCCGAAGTTTTCCAGGATCAGCCGGGTCCCTTCGATTGTGGGCGCGGCGTAGTCGGGCAGCAGAGAAATGACGAAGTCGTATTCCATCCTGATAAGGTTCGGATCGGCTATCCTCATGTATTTGGCGATGATGCGCTCGCTTTCCGGCCGGTGACGCTTCATGGTCCAGATCGCTTCGGTAAGAGACTTGAGATAGCGGTAAGCGACGTCGCGATTGGGGCCGAGCCAGGCTTCATCCATGACCACGGAGGTCCACGGAAAAGGGATGCCCATCTGCTGCGCCGTGGCGATCACGCGAAAACCGAGCGCGCGCGCCTGCTCCGTAGCCGCGGCGCCCAGAAAGGTGTACTGGATCTTGCCAACTTTAAACGCCGCCAGGCGGCTCGCATCGCCGCCGAGCTGCAGCAGCTTCAAATCCTTTTCCACGCTGAGACCGGCCTTGCGAAAAAGATAGCGGAAGCCCTGGTCGGTCGAAGAGCCGAACCGGGAAATTCCTCCTATTTTGCCCTTTAACTCCGACACCGCCTGGATCTCGGGGACCGTCACCAGGTTGGCCGCCAGGAAAGGCAGCGGGTTGGCGAGGATCAAGAGCTTGATTCCCCTGAGCCGCGCTTCGATGGAGACCGGCCCGCCGCCCGCGACCTGGATGCTGCCTCCGACCAGCGCCGCGATATTCATCGAGCCGCTGTTGATGTAAAGCAGGTCCACGTCGAGACCGTGCTTCTTATACAAGCCGGCTTCCTGGGCCA
>DASXUF010000086.1 GCA_036504975.1 Candidatus Binatia bacterium
CCGCCGACGTGCGCCTGCGAGAGCAGGCCGCCGTGGGTGTTGACCGGGAGCTCGCCGCCGAGCTCGATGCGGCCGTTTTCGACGAAGGCGCCACCCTCGCCTTTTTTGCAGAAGCCGTAGTCTTCCAGCGCGACGAGCACCGTGTAAGTAAAGCAGTCGTATAGCTCCGCCACGTCGACGTCCGACGGTTTGAGACGGGCCATTTCAAATGCCCGGCGCGAGGATTCGCGCCCGCCGACCGAGGTGAGATCCTCGGCGTAATTGACGCCGCTAAAGATGGCCGCCGAGCCCATACCGCGAATGTACGCGGGCCGCTGGGCGAGATCGCGGGCGCGCTCCGCGCTGGTCACGATCCACGCGCCGGCGCCGGTCGAGACCAGCGAGCAGTCGAGCAGACGAAACGGATCGGCGATCATGCGCGAGTTTTGATGGTCTTCGAGCGTGATCGGGTTTTTCATCTGCGCGTTGGGATTGAGGCCGGCGTGTTTCCGGCACGCGACCGCGATCGCGCCGAACTGGCGCGAGGTTGTCCCGTAGACGTGCATGTGCCGTCGGGCGGCGAGCGCGTAGTGAATCGGCGCGGCCACCGCGCCGAACGGATGCATGAAATCCTCCCATCCGGTCGCGAGCTTGCCGTGGCCGCGGCCTTCGCGCGACAGCGCCTGGCTGCCGCCCGCCGAAGCGCACAGCACCGTGGAGCAGAGTCCCGCCTCGATGGCGCCCACGGCCGTGAGCACCATCGTGCCCGCAGCGCCGCCGCTCAAGCTTATGTCGTTGATGTAAGCCGGTTTGATTCCCAAGCGGTCGGCCAGCAGCGCCGAGCTGTTGGCCTGAGGATTGGAGCGCTGCTGGTGCGTGATGAGGCCGTCGATCTGGTGCTTCTTCAAGCCGGCGTCTTCGATCGCGGCCACGGCGGCTTGCAGGCCGAGCGCCGTGATCGTCTTGTCCAGACGCCTGCCGACTTCCGTCTCGCCGATGCCGACGATCGCGTATCGACCGCTGATGTTACTCATAAAAGGACACAGCGCGGTAAAGCCGCAGCCAAAACAAAAAGAGACATCTCACCACGAAGTATGTCATGAGCTTACGCTCGTCCACAGAGGATGAAAATCGGCCCTCACCCTAGCCCTCTCCCAGGGGGCGAGGGAATCACGCACAAAGCCACTGTATGTTGGCGGCCCCATAATTTCTTGCCCTCGCCCTTTTAGGGAGAGGGAAGGGTGAGGGTGCACGACTCAACCCGGAAGACTCACAGTTTCTTTCGCCGGCAAAATCACCGTGCAGCGTCCCGTCACGATCTGTTTCCCTTCCTGGTTTTTTCCTTCCAGCTCGCACGCGATCCACGGGTCGCCGCTCGTCGAAGATTTTTCCATGACCTTGCCCGAATAGATCATCATGTCGCCCTCGAAAGTCGGCGCGGTGTGCCGCACGCTCAGTTTTTTCAGCCAGCCGCGCGGGCCGATCCAGTCCGTGAGCGCGCGAATCAAAAGCGCCTGGCGGTAAGCGCCGCTCGCGATGAAAGTCTTGAGGCCGCTCTGCTCGCGGACGTGCTCGCGGTCGAAGTGGAGCCGCGCCCAGTTTTCCTGAATACCGGCCCAGCGCACGGTGTCGACGATCGTCAGCGGGCCGAAGCTCCGGGAGGGAAGAGCATCGCCCACGTTGACGCCTTCGAAGTAAGCTTCCATGATTCACATCGCCATGGTTTCGAGCAGCGCCTGATGGTCTGCCGCCGAATATCCCAGCTCGGCGAGAATCTCCGCGCTGTGCTGGCCGAGACGGGGCGCGGGCTCGAGCTTGCGGCCGAGCACGCTCGCGATCGCGCCGACGGGGAAAAGAATTTTGCCGAAGAGCGGGTGATCGATCTCGGTCAAAAAGCCGCGCGCGATCAATTGCGGGTCCTGAGCCAGGTCGAACGCGGTGGAGACGGGCGACGCCGGAATGTGACGCCGCTGCGCCTCGGCGACGATTTCCCCTTTCTTGAATTTTTTGGACCACTCTTCCAGGCGGTCGAGGATCAGATCTTTTTTTGCATTGCGCTCGGCCTCGTCCAAAAGCGCGGTCTCGGCCATCAGGACCGGGTCTTGAACCCAATCCATGAATTTGACCCAGCCTTCAGGCGTGTGCGGAACGCTTATCATCCAGTAACCGTCGGCGCACGGGAAGGCGCCCGAGACGGCGGTCACGGCGCCGCGATAGCCGCGCCTCTCGGTCACTTTCCCCATCGAAGTATAAGTCACCATCGCCTGCTCGGCCAAGCCTTGAAGACACTGCTGGGCAGAGACGCTCACGACCTGGCCCGCGCCGGTCTGCTGCAGAACATAAAGCGCCGCGGCGGCGGCGACGGCGACGTGAAGGCCGATGGCGGCATAGACGACGTGGCCGCCGAGCAGGACCGGGCGCTCCCGGGGATGTCCCGTGATCGCGAGCAGCCCGGAGCGCGCGACGGCGCAAAGCTCGGGCTCGCCGTCTTCGATGGTTACCAGGACGAGGTTAGGCCGCGCTTCGAGCAGGATGGCTTCATCGACGGGCAAGGGGAGGTTCGCGATCACGGCGTCGGCGCTCTTGACCAGGTCGAGAAATATTTTTCGGCAGGCGGGCGATTTGAGATTTAAAGTGAGGCTCCGCTTCCCCGCGTTCATGAACTGATGATAAGAGCCGGTTTCGAGGCCGGGCTTGCCGCCGAGATAGGGCCCCAGCCGGCGCAGAGGATCGCCTGCGGGAGGCTCGATGCGAATGACGTCATGGCCGGTCTCGGCCAAAAGGCGGGCGGCGTACGCCCCCGAGTGTTCCGTGAGGTCGATGATGCGCGACATTTTTTTCAGCCGTCCTTATATTCCTTTTTGGGAAAGCGCGCGAGCATTTGCCGGCGCTTGAGAACGACTTCGCCGCCCTGGTTCAAGACGCGCTCTTCGCGCGTGACGTAAATGCCGAGGCCGGCCCTTCCCTGGCGCGCGACGATGTCGACGATGCTGCTCTCCAGAGCGAGCCGGTCGCCGACGTAAACCGGCGCCAGCCATTCGAGCTCGCCGCCGGCGTTGCGCGTGTCGGTATAGTCGGGCGGAAGCGGCAGCTTGTGCCACCAGTCGGCGCCCTCGCCGGATTCGTCCTGGGCCCGGCGCGTCAGCTCCAAGACGAGCATCGGCGGGACCACTCTTCCTTTATACCCTGCCGCGCGCGCCGCGTCGTCGTCGAGCCAGAGCGGGTTGCGATCTTCAGTAGCGTCGACATAGCGGCGGATATCGGAAGCCGACACGGCCTCAGGCAAGGGCAATCGCCGGCTTGATCTGCCGATCCAGGAGCGAAGCTCGTCGCTGATCAGGGTTTCAATCGTAGCGGCCATTCTTTGTATCTGATGTCCTGGCCCAGCATAATACCCGTTGCGCACACAAATCTCCCCTGGCCCCTCTTTTTCAAAGAGGGGTTAACTCCTTCTGTGAGCATTCCCCCTTGAAAAAGGGGATTTGCTTGAGCCATCGGTTCAAAGAGGGGAACTGGTTCGGCGAAGTTCAGTGAGTGAACGCACGCACAGGTAAACTTCCCCCTTTGAAAAAGGGGGACAGAGGGGGATTTGATTTCCATTTCGGCCGGTTTCACTCCAGCGTACCGTTTTCCTCAAGTCTCTCGATCTCACGATCGTCGATTCCGAGCCAGTCGCGCAGCACCTCGCGCGTCTGCTCGCCGAGGCCGGGAGCGGGGGAAAGCTTTGCAACGGGGCTGCGGGAAAATTTAAACGGCAGCCCCGTGACGAGCCGGTCTTGATCGCGCGGATCGTTCATCGGCCGGAACACGCTCTCGCCGTTTTTATCCCCCAGAACTTCCGGAATGCGCCGCATGCGCTCGGCCGGAACTCCCGCGGCCTTAAGGCGCCGCTCCACCTCGGCGGCCGGAAAGGTCTGCGTCCAACTTTCGATCCCGGCGTCGATTTCATCGTGGTGTTTGAGCCGCCCCACGAGAGTTTCATATTCCGTCTTGGCCGCCCAGCTCGGATTTCCCATCGCTTCGAAGAGAGCGCGCCACTCATCGGTTTTCTGAACGCTGATCGCGCACCAGTCGTCGTTCCCGCCGCATCGGTAAACTCCCTGAGGCGCGAAATGACTTGACCGGCTGCCGAGTCTCGGCGGCGCGACTCCATTGACGGTGCTGCTCAGAAGCAGAGCGCCGAAAGTCGCGACGCTGCACTCGAACTGGCTCAAGTCGAGATTGACGCCTACCCCCGTCGCTTCGCGCTCGGAAAAAGCTTGCAGAATTCCAAAGCACGCGTGCAGGCCGGCGATGTAGTCGTTCCAGGAGTTGGAAATCGCCGTCGGCGGATCGCCTTCGGCGCCGGTCGCCATCATCAGGCCCGTGTAAGCCTGGAGATTCATGTTCATGCTCGTCCAGTCTTTGCGCGGTCCGTCGTGGCCGTAGCCCGACATGGCGACATAGATGATCCGCGGATTGACCGCCTTTAAATGCTCATAGTCGAGCTTGAGACGATCCATGACGCCGGCGCTGAAATTCTCCACGACGACGTCCGCTCTGCCTGCCAGCTTGAGAGCCAGATTTTTTCCCTCGTCGGTTTTCAAGTTGATCGTGATCGAGCGTTTGTTGCGATTGGTGGTGAGATAGGCCGGCGGCCGGTCCGAGCGCCCCTTGAGCCGCTCGCCCGGCTTGACCGCGCCCATGCGGTCCTGGCGCGTCCGCGTTTCGACCTTGACGACGTCGGCGCCAAAGTCGGCGAGGAGCCGCGTGCAAAACGGCCCCGCCAGAATATGGCTGAAGTCCAAAACGCGAATGCCGGAAAGAGGCAGAGCTGATTTCATGGAGAATAAAACCTTTTCGTCCTTCTTTAGTGAATCAAAGTCCGAAATACGAATACCGAAATCCGAAAATTATATTCGGCATTTTTTTGTTCCGGTAAAGTTTTACCGAGATTGTTTCATCTATTCGCCGAAGGAGAAATTGTCAACCGAATCCCTTTGTATCTTTCTCCGAAATGGATCAGCTCAGGAAGATTCCCTCACCCTCGTCCTCTCCCAGAGGGAGAAGGGAAATAATACTTAACTCCCTCGCCCGCCTTGCGGGAGAGGGTAGGGGTGAGGGTCTTCGTGGCCAAAGGCGAAGCATAATAATTCATGACCATCAAGGTATGATTTCCTTCGCCAGGTTTTGCATCCGCCGGAGCTCCGGCAAGGAGTACTCGGCCATCACGTGGTACACGTTCGGGTCGGCCTTGAGCGCGGTCTTGGGATCGAACGGCGGCACGTCGACACGGCGGCTGTTCGTCTGGGTTTTTACCCATTCCAATTGCCCGCTGCGCGAGAGCAGCCAGTTGACGTAGACCTTTGCGGCGTTCGGATGAGGCGCGCGGTTGAAAAACCCCACGGCGCTCGAGCCGTGCGTCCAGTAGATCGCGGTCTTGGGATCGTCGAAGACTCTCACGTTTTTGCCGACGCCTTTTTCTTGAAACGGCGCGAGGAAATAATCGTTTACGCCGATGCCGATGGGGTAACGCCCGCGGACCAGCCACTCGACCAGTTGGCGCCGGTCACTTGAAAAAGTGATCTTTTGCTCGGTCAGAAGCCGCTTGATGAAAGCCTCTCCATAAGCGAGCGACAGGACCAGGGCGTCGCTCAGCCCCTTTCCTTCGATGCGCGGATCCTGCATGACGATTTTACCCGTCCACTTGGGATGCAAAAGATCAAGGGCCGAACGGATCTCGCCGGGAGGGATAACATCGCCGTTGACGTGGATGTTATCGCCGGAAAGGCCGCCGCCGAAAGCGTAGTATAATTTTTTTTCGCTGTCCGCCCAGCCCGCGTCGAAGCCGCCGATCCATGAGCTGTCTTCTCTGATCTCGGGGAGAACGATCAGCGGCTTGAACGGATCGAAACCCGAGACCGGTTTGAAGGCGCTCAAGGCGGAGTTGGCGCCGGAGATGTAAAGGTCCCAGCCGTAGATTCCGCCCTGGCGCTCGCGCAGAATCCGCGCGACCTTGTCTCGGCCGCTGCCGCCCAAAAATTCGACTTGAATCTTGGGAAAAGATTTTTGAAAGCTCTCGACTAAAACCTGCCGAAAAAGATCTCCGGG
>DASXUF010000087.1 GCA_036504975.1 Candidatus Binatia bacterium
TTGCCGTTGGCGATGTGGATGGCGATCGCCATGTCGAGCCGGACGGCCTCGTCGTAGATCGGATAAAAGTACGGGTCGATGATCAGGCGGTTGCCTTCGACCGGACGCATCAACACGGCGCAGGCGCCGTTTTCCCTGGCGAAGCGGATCTGGTCGAGCGCGTCGGTCAAGCTGAGCGTCGGCGCCATGCACGACCAGCGAAGTCGTCCCTTGCCCTTCCGCCAGATATCGGCGACCCAACGGTTCCAGCTTTTGCACAGAGCCACTTCGACTTCGGGCCGGTCCGTGGCTTGTTCGATGAACATGGTGTTGTGCAGCACCTGGACGTCGATGCCGGTGCGGTCCATGTGCTCGAGGCGCAATTCGATGTTCGCCATCTCGCGCGCGTCCTCGGCGTCGGCGAACTTGCGGCCGGCAAGCTGCTCGCGCTTCTCCCGCTCGGCCGGGGAAAGGACGGGAAAGCGAAACCCTCTCACCTTGCCGTCGATGAGCCAGAACTGAAGCTTCACCCCGGCCTCTTCGGGCGCCTCCAGCGGCACGGGCCGGTACTGTTTTTCGGACGGGTCCATGTAGTCCCAGGTGCGGGCGGACTCGACGACGTGAGCGTCCGCGTCGATGACGGGATAAGATGGTTGCATGGCCATTACCTCCTGACCGGCGAACTCGATTTAATCTATTTGGTGCAGGCAAGAGCTGTCAAGGCTGACCGGCGGCCGGGCTCGCGGCTAACGGAGGATGTGAAGCGGGAGGATTTTTCCTCGGGGACTGGCGTGCGGGATTTCGCGCCTGACGTTCATGGTCCCGGCATCGTGCCACAATACGGAGTGCCAGGCGTTTTTCCCCAGGGCGTGCCGGAGAACGGCAACGAGCTTCCCCTCATCCACCGCGCCGATATCCGGATGGACGACGATGGTGATCCTCGTCTGGCCGTTCTCGTCTTCCTCCTCCCGGAGCTGATAGTCTCCGGGACCGCCGCCGAATTCACCGGGCAAAGTTCTTTCCACCAACTCATAAAGATCCGTGTAGTTATAATTGGTTCCTTCGCTGGTAAATTTCTCGAAGCTGCGGATGCGGTGGAGGTGCAAAGTAAGCCCTGCTTTCTCCAACGCGCAGCCGCAGTCTCTGCGATGGAGGACTCCGTAATCGCCGCTCTCCACGTTCAGAAGCAGCCTCGGGGCGCTGGGATGGAGCGTCGTGCAGAGGAGCGGCCGGACGGCTTCGGATGGAAAGCGCCCGTGGGAAATGAGCGCGAGCAGGTACTCGTTGACGTGGATCTCGTCGGTGGCGGCGGGATTGGCGCAGCCAAACCCGATATTCACGCTGCCGCCGTAGGCGTAGCGGCCGGCCCCCCGTGCGCCGACGCGCTCGATGATCTCGCGTTTGGCATCGGTGAGCGGCTCGCCGCTGCAAATAAACTTGGTTCCTTCCAGCGAGGCGCCCATGTCCCATGCGGCGCGGGCGACCCGGGTGGCGTTGCTCGCCGCCGCCGTCACGCAGCACCCCCGCCCCTCGCGCATGCGGGTCACAATCCACTGAACGATGCGCCGAACATCACGAATCGCTATGAATTCGGGCCGGGGAAAGCCCGGCCCGGCGAGCTTGCCCGTGAGCACAATGAGATACGTGGTCAGGTAATGGTGGAGATTTCTGGAGCCCGGCACGACGCGCGCGAACCAACGCTCCGCGGCCACGCCGAGCTTGTTGTAAATCAGCAAATTGTTCACTCCGCCTGCGCCCGGCAGGATGCCGTCGTACATGGCGTGCGAGCGGGAAAAGAGACCGTGAGCGTGAAAGAATAGGCAGGTCACGAGCGCGCGCTCGGCGAGCCAGGCGAGCGATACGAACGTCGGCACGGGTCGATTTCTCGTGCCGCTGCTCTGCGTGGTGAACCCCGGCGACAAGGCGGGCGTGGCAAAATCGGCCGGAGAGACGCGAAAGGATATCTTGCCGCGCGCGACGTCTTGCTTACCCTTGAACTCCTCGGAAGTGAGGTAGACGCCTTCGCCAGCCAGCCGCTCCAAGGTTGCTTCCAGTCCATGCCGGCGCACGTGGGCTTCGATGTCGGAATAGTCGCAGCCCGCGTTTTTAAGCAGCTTGAGGTATGGGCTCGTCGGCTGCCAGTAGATCCTCTCGCGAGCCAGCGCGAGAAAATTTTCCTCTCTATGGGCCAGCGCTCGTTTGATCTCCTCTTCGGCGCGCGGCACGCCGACCCGCCGCTTGAAGAATTCCGGCAGAGAAAGAACGAACTCGCAGGTCTGGCTGATCCGCCGGTAATAGTCGGTTAAGGAACGGCCCTGCATCGGTGAGTTGAAAGCCGGCGCTAAGGTCGGATCAGCGCCTTGGTGGGATAAAGTTCGGGGATCTCGCCGCCCACGGCGCGTATGCAGCGCTCGGTCTCTTCGAGGGTAAAAACGTGGCTGACCATTTCTTGAACCGGGAATTTCGTCGCTTCGAGGAGCCGCATGGTCGCCTCGACGGCGTCGTTGTCGGCGGTGAACGCGCCTTGGAGCCGGATCTCGCTCCAGACGATTTTGTCCATCATCATGGGAGTAACCGTACCGTCTCCGGTGAGGCCCGCGAGGACCATCGTGCCTTGCCGCCGGACGCACTCGACCGAAGTTTGGATCGCCTTCGGATTTCCCGACACGTCCACGACCACGTCGGCCATCGCGCCGCCGGTTTCGGCGCGCACGACCTCGACGACGTTTTCTTTCTCGACGTTGATTGTCCGATGCGCGCCGAAGCGCTCGGCGAGCTGAAGGCGCGCGGCGTCTCTGCCGATTCCCGTGATCATGATCCGCGCCGCGCCGGCCTGGCGCGCGGCGAAGGCGCAGGCGAGCCCCTGCTGGCCGGGTCCCTGGATAAGAACGTAATCGCCCATCTTGACGCCGCCGTGGCGCACGGTCCACTGAAAGCCGTTCGCCATCACGGCGCCGACGAGCACCGCGGCTTCCGGCAAAAGATCGTCGCTCACGCGCGTCGCCAGCACGTCGGGCGCGAGATAAACGTAATCGGCGAAGCCGCCGAAGAGATGCGGCGGCTTGGCCGAGGTCGTCCTGCCGCCGTAGTTCGTGCGCTTCTTGCAAAAGCGTCCCGCGCCGCGCCGGCAATCGGCGCACCGGCCGCAGCCCAGCGCGCCCTTGAGAATAATGCGGTCGCCTTCCTTGAGGCCGTGGATCGAAGCCGCCGCGCGGCCGAGCTTGGCGACGCGGCCGAGAATTTCATGGCCGAGAATGATCGGCAGCGGCAGCTCGATCCTGCCGTGAAAATATTTGACGTCCGAGCCGCAGACTCCGGCCCGCTCCACGGCGATCAACCCGCCGTCCGGCGGGATGTGGGGAACGGGGTATTCGCGGATTTCGATTTTGTCCGGCGCCAGCAATGTCACGCCGCGAGATGTTTCAGCCATAAAAAGCTCTTGGAATAATGGAGTGGTGGAGTATTGGACTGTTGGGCTCGGAATTTTGCATTACTCCATGACTCCATTACTCCAGGGGTTTATTTTTTCAGTCCGTATTCTTTCGTCAGCTTGTCGATGAAGCCGCTCTCGTCCAGTTCCTTGACCAGACTCGAGTCCGCAAAGCGCTCCGGCGGCTCTTTCAGTACCTTCGGGTCTTTTCTGCCGACTTCCTGAATCGGCAGCGCGAAATATTCCTTGGCCGGATACGGCTTCAATGGAAAGTCGTACTCGCGGAAGTTTTCTTCGAGGACGTCGCGGTCGCCGACCTTCATATACTTAGCCAGCACCTTCAGGCTGTACTCTTTATTGGCGAGATAATAGTGAACGCCCTCGATCAGGGCGCGGAGATAGTTGCGGAGGTCGTCGCGATTTTTGCTGAGATTCGATCTACGCGTTACCATGAAAAGACTGGAATAGGGGATCTCGAGCTTGGCCGCATCGATCAAAAGTGGGAATCCCATTTTTCGCGCCTGCAGCGTCAGGGGCGGCGTAAGTATCGCCGCGTCGGCCCTTCCGGTTTCGATGGCGGCGATCCGGTTCGATTGGTTGCCGAACTGCAAGAAAGCGACATCGGTGTCCGGCTTGAGGCCCGCCCGTTCGACCAAATAGCGGCCGGCGAAATCGGCGTTGCTGGCGAAGCGGCTGATGGCGAGACTCTTGATCTGCTTGATGTTGGTGATCCCCTTGCGGCCGAAGATGCGGTTATCCATCGAGTTTCCCAAGCGGGCGATCATGACGAGATCGAGTCCCTGCATGCTGCTGGTCACGACCACCTACGGCGAGAAAGCTCCCACCTGCGCGTCGCCCGAAATCAGCGCGGCGGCCGCGGAGCTGGCCCCCTGGATGAAGATAAGCTGCGCCTGGTTGCCGTACTTCTCGAAAAGCTTTGCTTCCTTCGTAACCCAGAGCGGCGCGAACAGTCCCACTTCGCTCGTCCACACAACGTTCATCTGCGCAGCCGGGAGCAGGCTCGGAAGCAGCGGAAACGCTAAAAGCGAGAGCAAGGTCAACAGAGTGAACTTGTGTTTCATAATTCCGCCTTTCTTTAGCTATGGGTCGGCATCTTTCGCTTCCGGGCGGAGCCTAGCCGATGACGGCTGAAGCTGTCAACTTAGATGAGGTCCGGCCTGGACGGGCGAGCGTGTTGGCGTTGGAATCGGAGGTGTAAGTCTTATAGACAGAAACGACTTCCTGACGGTCGGCAATTTCCCAGAAGGCTTCTGGAAAATCTGCGGGACGCAGTCTTTCCCGCCCCGGAACTCTGCCGGATTTCAGCGGAGCGTTCACCACAATAAGTCAACAGTCAGGCCGACCCCGATCACGATCACCGATCATGAGCCCGATTAGGCCGACTTTTTAGGCATTAGTTCCGAACTGACTCACCAGCCCCGCTAGTGTCATGTTCTCAGCGATCGCGTCGTGTGGAATCAGCGCGTACTTCCATGCCTTGCCGCCGTTTTGTTGGTTGTGGTTGCTGGCAAGCGCGCACCATCGAACCGCCGCATCCTTCTTTGCCAGTACAACACGATCGTTCATTTGATTCCTGGCTTTGGATTCCAACATGTAAGTCGCTTCCGCATTTTCGGCGACGAAGTCAGGCTGATACGACGGTTGCTCGGCACCATCGCGGTAATAGATCTGAAATTGATCCCTTGCAGGCTTGAACCACCTGAGCGAGTCACGATCAAGAATCAATGCTAGGCGACGCTCGGTGTCGGATTGGAACTTCTCCTCGGTGTAGAGACATCGCCTGAAACCATCGAACAGGCATCGGTCAATATGGCTCAAATCTGGCGGCGGCTGATGAAAATCAAGCGGTGGCTCTCCGGCCACTTGTGTATATGATCGCCGTTTGAGTTCAGTGAAGCCTGCGCTGACCTTTGTTTCGTAGTCAGCTTTGTCTTCCCAGAAGTGGTCTTGCATCTGAGCATGAATAAACCGTGCGATGTCGCGTTGATGACAGCGCAGGACCTTCCGAGTTTCTTCTTCCGAGAGATACGTCCGAAAATGTCGTACGGTCTGGGCCGCCAGGTCGTAGAGCAGGTCCGCGTGCTCGTCGTAGGAGATATCGTCGAAATCCACTAAACCGCTGACAACAAAATCTTCCAGGCGCTCTTCGTTGACGCCCCCTGCTCCCAGAGTCAGAATATCTATTTGATTCGTTCGTAAATGCCGGGCCCACAGTTCATCGGAAACGGCTGGGTAGTTTAACGTATCTAGCTTCAACTGAAACGACTTGAACCCTGACTGCACCTTGCTTTTGGGAATTAGCTGGATACGAGGGATTGCGATCATGCGCTCCGACAATTCCGTGGTAGTCTTCGCCACGATTGCCAAAATATTTGGCTTCCGCGTCACACCCTCCAACTCCAATTGGCTCGGCTGATACTGTTCCTCCACCTCCTTGACGATCAGTGACTGGATTTCCGCCTTTCGAAGATAAGCCAACGACGGTACTATCTGCGGTTGCGTCTCTAATTTACGCACCGCCTGATAGACCAGCCGCGCAACCTTCTGCTCTTCGGGATCGGTGAAGAGCGGCGTTTCGTTAACGCCGCCTATGATGGTGCTATTCGTTGCTTGCTCCGGCCGGAGCCCTAGCCTGGTTGCTATTGTTGGTTGCGACACGTAAGTGACGGTTTTATAGCCGACTTGGTCGGCGGCCAGTTCAACCGTTTGCAGACGGACGACGGAGTCGGGTTTGTTGGCTTCGTCGATGATTTCCTGAAACCGATCGTGCGCCACGATATTTAACCGATCGACGGCCACAACGCCGGTACGTCGCCCATACGGCAACCGCAAACCACGTCCAATGGATTGCTCGATCAAAGTCTTGGCGTTGGCCGCCCGCAGCGGAACAATCGTATACAGGTTGGTAACGTCCCATCCTTCTTTGAGCATGTTGACGTGTATAACGATCTCCGTAGGCTCTTCGGCCTGTTCGACCTTCAGCAGGCGCTCGATCATCGCCTCTTCCTCGGCGCCCGTCTTGCTCGAGTCCACCTGGATGACTTTGTCTCTGTAGCGTCCTTCGAAAAAGCTCTGCGACTGAATCAATTGGAGCAATTGTCCGGCATGAGACGTGTCGCGGGCTATTACGAGGAGAAAGGGCTTCACGATCGCCTTGTCGTTCTCACGCGCGTAGGTCTCCAGCTCTACCTTTACCATTTCGTGCAGGCGGACCCCGTCCTCCAGTTTTAGCCGCTCAATTTCCTCGGGCGACATTCCCCGAGGATTGAAATTCTTACGTGTGACCACGGCCGGCTCTTTAACGAAGCCATCCGCCATCGCGTTGGCCAGGCGGTAATAGTAAATGATGTTTCTAAAATCGACCTGCGTTCCCTTGATTTCCACGTATGGCGTCGCCGTCAG
>DASXUF010000088.1 GCA_036504975.1 Candidatus Binatia bacterium
CATGAAGTATCGTCGCTTTGAAGAACTGCCCGTCTGGCAGGATTCCGCCGGCCTCGCGCGGGCGATGTACGAGTTCACGTCAATAGAGCCTTTGCGACGCCATCCTGGACTCCGGGACCAGCTCGAACGCGCCGCGTTGTCGATCTCGAACAACATCGCCGAAGGCTTCGAGCGCGGCTCGACGAGCGAGCTGCTGGCTTTCCTGTTTATCGCACGCGGCTCGGCGGGCGAGGTGCGCTCGATGCTGCTGGTTATCGAAGGCTGGCCAACGCTGGACGATTTCAAATCTCAAATTTCAGATCTCAAAAACCGGAGCGAAAACATATCGCGGCAGCTTTACGGTTGGATCGAAAAGCTGAAAGAGTCGGATATCTCAGGGCAGCGTCATCTGGACGAAAAAGCGAGGACACGATACGCCGGGAAGCGGGATCGAGAAGAATTTCTAGAGCAGATTCGTCGGATCAATGAAGAAGCCGCGGAGGAGCGAAGAAAGTCCCGCAAACCGGAAAGCGAATCCTGAAGCCCTCTTTCGTTTGAAATATGAGATCTGAGATTTGAGATTCGCGAAGCGACACATGGACCGTTTTTTCTTCGCCGCCGGCTCTATCTCCGCCTTTCTCGCCGTCGCGCTCGGCGCGTTTGCCGCGCACGGGCTCAAAGGCAAGTTGACGGCGGACATGTTCGCCACCTTCGAAGTCGGCGTGCGTTATCATATGTATCACGCGCTCGCCTTGCTCGCCGTCGCGTGGGCGTCGACGCGCTGGCCGGGATCTTCCGCTACCGCCGCCGGCTGGCTGTTCATCTTCGGCACGGTCGTCTTCTCCGGCAGCCTTTACCTCCTCGCCCTCGGCGGCCCGCGCTGGCTCGGAGCGATCACCCCCATAGGAGGCCTCGCCTTCTTACTCGCATGGCTTCTTCTCGCATGGTCCGTCTGGCGCTGATCTGATCCGCCGATTCCCGCAAGAATGGAGTAATGAAGTAAAGGGGTATTGGAATTTGGGTTAAACCCATTACTCCATGACTCCATGACTCCACCACTCCAATACTACTCCAACGCACAGCCATCGTTATGGACATAACTCTCCACCTAGATTAAACTGATCCTACTCATGATCATCGGGGTCCCGAAGGAAATAAAAGAGGAAGAAAATCGCGTCGCGATCACCCCGACCGGAGTCGCGGCGTTCATCGCTCACGGCCATCAGGTGCTGATGCAAAAGGGCGCGGGGACCGGCAGCGGCATCCTGGATCGATCTTATGAAGGCGCGGGCGCGACGATCGTAGACTCCGCGGCCGAAGTTTGGCAACGATCCGATCTCGTGATGAAGGTGAAGGAGCCGCTTCGCTCCGAATACCCTTTTCTCCGCGCAGGGTTGATTCTCTTCACCTATCTTCACCTGGCGGCGAACGAGGAGTTGACCCGAATACTTCGAGAAAAAAAAGTCACGGCGATCGCCTATGAAACGATCCAACTGGACGACGGTTCGCTGCCGCTCTTGACGCCGATGAGCGAAGTCGCCGGTCGGCTTTCGCTCCAGGTCGGCGCCTGGTGCCTGCAGGCGGAGAACGGAGGGCGGGGAATTCTCCTCGGCGGCGCCTCCGGCGTGCGTCCCGGCAAAGTGGCGATCCTGGGAGCCGGGATCGCCGGCTCGAACGCTTGCAGAGTGGCCGAAGGCATGGGCGCCTATGTCAGCATTCTCGACGTGAATCCGTCGAAGCTCCGCTACGTCCACGATATTCTCGGCGGCCACGTCACGACGCTGATGTCGAACCGCGCGAACATCGAGGAAGAAGTCGTGGATGCCGATCTCGTGATCGGCACGGTCCTGATTCCGGGGGCGAAGACGCCGAAGCTGCTGTCGCGCGCGCTCATTAAGAGGATGAAGCCGGGAGCGGCGTTCATCGATATCTCGATCGATCAGGGAGGCTGCGCCGAGACCTCCCGTCCGACGACGCACCGCCATCCGATTTACGTCGAAGAGGAAGTCGTTCACTACTGCGTCACCAACATGCCCGCCATCGTTCCCAACACTTCCACCTACGCGCTCACCAACGCGACGCTCTCTTACGGGCTTCTGCTCGCAGACAAGGGAATTCCGCGAGCGCTCAAGGAAGACCGGGCGCTCGCCAAGGGCCTCAACACGTACCATGGGAAGATCACGCACGAAGGGGTGGCCGCGGCATTCGGACTGAAAGCCACGGCGCTGGCGGAGGCGATCGCAGCATGAGGCTCGTCACGCGCGCGGATTTCGACGGGCTCGCCTGCGGCGCCGTCATCACGCTCATGGAAGATACCGTCGATTCTTTTCTCTTCGTCGAACCCAAATTCATGCAGGACGGCATGGTGGACATTCGCAGCGGTGACATCATCGCCAACCTCCCCTACCATCCGAACTGCACGCTCTGGTTCGACCATCACATCACGAACGCGCCGGCGTGGGAAAAACATTCGGGAACGTCAGGAGAGGAAACCATCGTTCCCGGCAAAGGTGGATTCCGCATCGCGCCGAGCGCCGCGCGGGTCGTGTATGAATATTACACCACGGAAGACGTGAGGCGTGACCCTTCGACCTCGCTCAGGGTCATCCCCAGCCCATCGAAGGATGAGGCGAGAGACGAGAGTAAGATTCAAGAAAAGACTAAAGTGCTGGGATCAGAGCGGATCAAATACATGCTCGATGAGGCGGACAAGATCGACGCCGCAAAGCTCACGTCCGAGGACGTACTCCATCCGGCCGGATACGTGCTGATCTCGATGACGATCGACGGCAAATACGCCGAGGACGAGCCCTATTGGCGCCGGCTGATCGACTTGCTGCGCGACAAATCTTTAGAAGAGACGCTGAGCGATCCCGAAGTAAAAAAACGTTGCCAGACAATTCTCGACGTACAGGAGAAGTTCAAGAAAATCCTCCTCGAGCGGACGACGCTCAAAGGCAACGTCATTTTCACCGACCTGCGCGGCGTCAAGAATATTCCCGACGGCAACCGTTTTTTGGTCTACACGCTGTTCCCCAAGGGCAACATCTCTCTGAAAGTTGCCGACGATCTCCAACGACCGAACACGACGGCGATTTCCGTGGGCTACAACATCTTCGGCTCGACCTCCAAGGTCAACGTCGGCGCGTTGATGGAAAAGCACGGCGGCGGCGGGCACCGCGTGGTCGGCTCCTGCCGCGTGCCGAGCAGCGATGCCGACAAGCACGTGCAGGAGATCTTTGAAGAGATCAAAGAGTAGGCGTGAGGCGAAAGGCCCTTCGACGAGCTCAGGACAGGCATGAGGCGAGAGTTAAAAATTATCACGATCAAGAAAGCTCTTACACAGCTAAAAAAAATCAACGATGAAATTCGCTACACGTCCGTGGCGGAGGGGCGCGGCTTCAGTTCCGGCATCATCTCTTTCAGACCAAGAAAGCGCGCGGATGCGAAACAAATCGAGCACAGCGATCGCGACGTTCTCTGCCAGGTGCTCAAGGGACGCGGCCGGCTCAAGGTCAACGGCCGCAGGATCGCGCTCGCGCCGGGCACGCTTTGCCACATTCCCAAGCGGACGCCGCACGACTTCGCCGCGGGAAAAACCGGCGAGCTGGTGTTGTTCTATTCGCTGATCAAGACCGGCTGACTTCTCCGATGACAACCTTTAAACCCTTCAACCTTGATACCTCTTTTCGCCTTAGATACTTACTTTTGAAATGCTGAACAGAACGACTTCAAGAAAATTTATCGCGCCAAGACGCCAAGAACGCAAAGAAAGAAATATTTCTCTGGACTTGGCGTGCTTTGCGTCTTGGCGCGAGGCATTCTTATTCCGATTCTGTAAGCCAAATTCAAGGGGGAATTTCAAATATCTTTGGATAGTCGTTCCCCTTTTTTTGGCCTCCTGCTCCTCCAAGCTCGCCGTCGAGAGGCAGTACGTCCCGGCGCAGAACCTCATGGACATCGTCAAGGACTTCCAGCGCCTCGCGCGCGAGGACGTTTACCGCTTCCCGATCGCCAAGGACGTGACCGGCGTCAACATCATGAAGGCGACTCTCGTCCGCCTCGACGACTACGAAAGGAAAAATCCAAAACAATTTACCGACATCATCCAGTTCAGCCGGGCCGTCGCCTACGAGCGGCTGAGAGAGTATGAGCCGGCGCTCGCCAATTACCGCAAGGTCGCCGAGCTGGACGGCGCGCTCGGCGCCGAGGCGAAGAAAAATATCGAGGTCCTGGAATCGTTCAATAACATTCTGGACAAACCGCTTTCCACCGAGGACCCGTTCGCCTATATCAAAGGCCTCGACGAAAAGGTCGAGGCCTGGAATGAAATGGTCAAGCAGCATCAGGGCACGCCGTACGAATACCTCGCCCGCGTCGAGGAAGAGAGGATCGACCGGGCCAAGGTCGCCTTCGTCGAGCTAAACCGCTACCGCTTGACCGAGGGCAACCAGCTCACCATCCTGGCCTACAGCCAGCTCATCACCAAGCACCGCCAGAGCAAGAATTATTACCGCTATCTTCTGGACTTCGGCGACTTCTATCTCCGTCTGGCGCGCGAGTACACGGCGCAGAACGATCCCGAGGGTCTGGCGTTCGAGCTCCCGGTCTATGAGCAGCTTGCAAAGTCCGCTCTAAGGTTTTATACGGAAGTGGCGGACGTGGACGGAATCGTGGAGAAAATCGAAGCCCAGGGCAAGGTCGAGGCGCTGAGAGGACAGACGGAAAGAATCCGGAGACTCAGCCGGTGAGACGCATCTATAAACCTGCGCTGTTGTGCGCCTTGTGCATGCTGGCCTGGCTCGCCTTTGGCGGCGGGCAAATTGCGGCGCAAGAGAACCCGGATCTCGCCGAGCGGATTCTCAACCCTCTGCCCGAGTTCGATCCCTTCGACAAGCCGCCTGCCGCGCCGCAATTTTTTCCCGACGAGGTGGACAAGCGCGCGCGCGCCGCAATGATCGGCGCGCTCACCGGCAAGAGCGAGAATCTCGCGGACGACCTCCGCTTCTTCACCGAGCGCGACGCCCGGCTGAAAAAAGAGCGCGGCACGATCACCGGCCTTACGGATCAGGTCCGCGATCTCACCAACAACACGATTCAGGATCGCGAGCGCTATCTGGAGGCGCAGCGACAGGCCCTCACGTTCGTCGCCTCGCCGCAGCACAAGCAGCTCATCGAGTCGCGCATCAAGAACGACGACTTGAACCAGGCCAACGAGCAGCTCAAAAAGGCCGCGCACAACAAATGGGGCGGCATCTTGAACCGCATGCTGACCTCGGTGGACCTGGCGAACGTCGCCACGGGAAATTACATCGGCGCCGGCGTCGATTCCGCCATGCAGCAAATCGTTTTCCTGGGCTCGTCGGAGATGCCGACCGAAGAGCGCCGCGCGCTCGCGCTGCTCAACGAGCACGTCAAGCGCCACCCCGACGATCCTAAAAATCCCGAGATCCGAAAGCAGATCGAGGCGCTGGAAAAAAAGAAGCAGCGCTTCCTGGCCGGAAAGCAGATCGACAAGGCGGAGGAGGCGATCAAGAAAAAAGATTTTTCCAAGGCCGAGTTCCATTACGAGGTCGCTGCCGTGATCGACCCGCTGTCGCGCCCGGCGGAAGCGGGCCTCGGGAAGCTGAAGGAGCGCGCCCAGGCGGAGGAGCAGGAAAGAAAGAAAGCGCTTGCCGGAGCGCCGTCCAAGCAAACCGCCGCCGCGCCTGAAGACCGCGGCATGCAAGATAGGACGGATCTTCTCTACGCGCTCACGCTGCGAGATGCGGAAAAAATTCAGTCCCAGGCCGCGGCGCTGGAAAAGAAGCACCGCGGCAAGCCGGCGGCCGAAGCGGCGCGCGACGCCGCCGCCGTCGGATTGGAGATCAAAGGCCGGCACGAGGACGCCAAGAAGATTTTGCGGCAGGTCGCCGACTCGAACGCGCCGCACGAGCGCCGGCGGGCGCAGTCGCTCCTCGACAGTCCGGATTATAATCTGCTGGCCTCGTTCGAGCGGGCGCGCACCGAGCGGAGCCTCGACACGGTCAAATTCGTTCTCCTGGGCGACGACTTCCTCAAGAAAAATCTGCTCATCGGCGTCGCGCCGCTCGCGGCCGCCGGGCCGGCCGGCGCCGGCTCGGTCGCGGCGGCGAACGTCATGATCATCGGCACCAATCTCTTTCAGGTGCTGACCAACAACCCGATCTCGCACCAGAACGTCGTCGATAAAGGAGTCGACTACATCCGCAATCACCCCGAGTCGGCAATCGACGTCTACAGCGTTCTCGCCGGCGTTTACGAAGACGCGGGCATGTACGACAAGGCGATCGCTTATCACGAGATGTCCGGCAAGGCCTCGGAGAAAAAACTCGCCGACCTCAAAGAAAAAGCCGCGAAAGAGCTGCTGCAAGCCGCCGCCAAAACCGGCGACCGCGGCGCGCAAGAACACTACTTGAAACAGATCCTCGATATTTATGAGGACAGCGAGGCCGCCAAAGACGCGATGCAGCGGCTTTCGCGCATGACCAAGATGGCAAATCAGGGCCTCAGGATGAGCAAGAAATTTTTGCTGGAAAACCCGGACCTTTACGGCGCGCAGGGACTGGCGCTGAAGCCGTCCCTCTTCGACGGCAACTTGAGCAACATGGAGCTGGCGGACAAGGGCGTGAGCCTTATCGGCGACAACGAGGTGCTGCTCAATTACCAGACTCCCTGGGGCGTGCGCAGCCAGGTCTATCGCATCAACGACGACACCAGCAACCGTTTTCAGATGGCGGTGAGACAACGAAACTACGACCTGGCGATGGCGGACGTGGACACGAGAGCGAAGAACAGCCAGGGCGGAATAAAAAACGTGCCGCGCGCGCTGCTCGCGGGCAACCTGGCGAAGAAGCCGTCGGAGACGGACACGGGCGACACCACGCTTAGGTTCGTGCGCGAGGTCGGCGCGCCCTCGACGGCGACCTCCCCTGGAGGACTCGACACCCATCTCCAGACGGAGGCCGAAAGAGATCCCACCACGAGATTCAAGCTGCCGCCCATCCAAGGCAGCATCTCGGCCAGCCAGTTCAACGTCACCGGCGGGCTGCCCGCCGGACTATGGGGCGACAAGCTGATGATCGGCGCCGATCAAGGAAGTCCTTTTGCCGGCGTGCTGCTCCCGATTCCGCTGCTGCAAGGCTTCATCCCGGTAGATTTCATGGTTCAGGGCCGGCCGGGCCGCGTTTCCCTCTTTCCCAAGATCCACCTCTCCCAGGACAAGGGCAACGATCAGGAACTCTTCCGCTGATCCGAGCTATGTCGCAGCCGTCCACCTGAGGGTTTCTTGCTTAAAAAAACTTTCGGCCGCGGATTCGTCTCCATCGTCGCCGGCCTCGTCCTGTGGGAAATTTTGACTCGCCTCTTGCTGGAGAACGAGCTTCTGATCCCGCCGCCGAGCAGCGTCCTCCGCGCTCTTATGAAATTGGCCGCGAGCGGCCAGCTCAACAAGCACCTCTCCGCAACGCTCTTCGAATTCACCTGCGGCTTCGGCACGGCTTGCTTCGTCGGCATTCTGCTCGGCTATCTCATGGGCCGGTATAAATGGTTCGACGACGTCATGGATCCGTGGATCGCGACGCTCTATTCCGTTCCCGTCATCGCCTTCGTGCCTTTCATTATTATCTGGTTCGGCATCGGACTTTTCTCTAAGGTCATCGTGGTTTTCAAGATCACTGCCGTCGCGATCATGCTGAACACCGCGGCGGGAATCAAAAACATCGACCCCACGTTCCTGGAGCTCTCGAAATCCCTGCGGCTGAATCCGTGGGAGACCACGTTTAAAGTCCGCCTGCCGGCGGCCATGCCTTACATCATCACGGGAATGCGACTCGGAGTCGGCCGCGCGCTGCTCGGAGTGATCGTCGCCGAGCTGATGGCCGCCAACGCCGGATTGGGCTATATGTTGCGCGACGCGTCGGAGACCTGGGACAGCCCCAAGCTCTTTGTGACCGTAGTCCTCCTGGCGGCGTTGGGGATGGGAAGCTTCACGTTGATAAAAAAGGGCGAGCAGAAGCTCGCGCCCTGGCGCGAGACCGCCGAGTGGTGATCATGAGAAGCTTGTTGAAGCCGATTTCGGTGCTGGCCGGCTTCGTCCTCTGGCACGTCCTGGCGACGCGCGTCGTCAACGACGCGACTCTTCTCGTTTCGCCGCTGGTCGTGGTCGCCAAAGGCTATGACATGCTGTTCGTCACCGCGGATCTCTACCCGCACCTTTACGCCAGCTCGTGGATTTTTCTCCAGGGCATGCTTCTCGCCACCGTAGTCGGCGTCCCCATCGGCTTTGTAATGGCGCTGAGCCCGGTCGTGAGAGACTATTTGACGCCGTGGATGACCGCGCTCTACACGACGCCGCGCATCGCCTTCGCGCCCGTCATCCTGCTCTGGTTCGGCATCGACCTCTTGTCCAAAGTCATCATCGTCTTTCTCGGCTGCGTCTTTCCCATTCTCATCAATTCCTTTTACGGAATGAGAGTGGTGAGCCGGGAGTTTGTCGAGGTGGGCCGTTCCTTCCGCCTGTCTCGCGGCAGGCTCTTCCTAAAAATTCTGTTGCCCGCATCGGTCCCGTTCATTCTGTCCGGACTACGGCTCGCCGTCGGCCGCGGACTCACCGGCGTGGCGATCGCCGAGTGGTTCGGCGCGACCGAGGGTTTGGGCTACCTGATCTTCTTCGCCGGGCAGACGCTCAACATCCCCATTCTCTTCGTCGGCGTGGCGGTCTTCGCCATCCTCGGCATTCTCGGTTTTCAGTTGCTCAGAATCATCGAAGACTTCGCCAGCCCGTGGAGAAAGGAGCTGGCGATAAAATAGTTATGGCCGGGCCCGTACTTGAGCTGAGAAATCTTACCAAAGAAGTGCCGACCGGGAATCAACACCCGTTCGTCATTTTCAAGGACATCAATCTGACCGTCAGAGAGGGCGAGTTCGTCAGCATCGTGGGGCCGAGCGGCTGCGGAAAAACGACTCTGCTCCGCGTCATCAACGGCCTGCTGCCGCAGTCCGGCGGACAGATATTCCTCGACGGCAAAGAGCAGAGCGGCGCCGGCAACGATCTAGTGATGGGGTTTGTTTTCCAGGGGGCCTCGCTGCTGCCGTGGCGCACGAGCCTGAAGAACGTTCTTCTCGGCGTGGAAGGAAGAAAATCCTCCAGGGAGGCGGAAGAGACCGCGCGCCGTTATTTGAACCTCGTCGGGCTCTCCGGCTTCGAGAACCATTACCCGCATCAGCTCTCCGGCGGCATGCAGCAGCGCGTCAATCTGGCGCGCGCGCTGGTCGTCGATCCGAGAATTCTGCTCATGGACGAGCCCTTCGCCGCGCTCGATGCGCAGACGCGGACTTTCATGCAGTTGGAGCTGCTGAGAATCTGGTGGCAGACGAAGAAGACGGTCATTTTCATCACCCACATGATTTCGGAGGCGATCCTGCTCTCGGACCGCGTCGTCGTCTTCAGCCATCGTCCGGGGCGCGTGCGTTCCGAGTACGCGGTCCCGCTTGCGCGCCCGAGAAATCTCGATATAAAATCCGATCCTCGCTTCGTCGAGCTGGAAAACGTCGTCTGGAAACAGATCGAGGAAGAGGTCAAGGCCGCCCGCGAAGGCGGCCCCATCTAAGAAAGATGGAGTGCTGGAGCACTGGAGTGATGGAGTAATGTTCAACGGAGGTTTTATGGCATCTCACAGCGTAAAAGTTTGGATTTTCATCTTCCTACTGCCTATCGCCTACTGCCTACCGCCTTCTTCGGAAGCCGGCGAAGCCGGCCTTCCCACCGTCCGCTTCGTCCAGAGCGGCCGCACCGCGTCGAGTTGGCCCCTGTTCGTCGGCGAAGAGAAGAAGTTCTTTCAAAAAAACGGAATTTATCTGGAAGAGATCATCATCCGCGGGGGCACCAACGTAACACGCGCCGTTCTTAGCAATACGATTCCCATCGGGCGGATTAACCCTGACTACGTGATCGACGCGATGGAGAAGGGCGCGCACGTAAAAATCGCCTCGGGCGCGATGGAAAAGTTGCCATACGATCTCGTGGGGCGCCCGGAGATCAAGAACGGCGCGGCCCTCAAAGGAAAAACGATCGGGGTCGATAGCCTTACCGGCGGGACCACCCTAATGCTTTGGGAGGTAACGGAAAAAGCGTTCGGACTAAAACAGAATGACTACAAGCTTCTCGTCGTGGGAACCTCGCCGGACCGATACGCGGCCCTCAAAGGAGGCTCGGTCCAAGCTACTTTCATGGGTCCTCCGTTCAATTTGCGCGCGGAGAAAGAGGGTTTCACAAAACTCACTGACTTCCATAAGTATCTCGGCCCTATCCAATTTGTAGTCCAGTTCGTCCATGACGATTATCTCAAATCCAACCGAGCCGAGGTTGTCAAGGTCTTAAAGGGGATGGCTGAGGCGACCCGGTGGCTGTACGATCCCAAAAACAAGGAAGAGTCCCTGGCCATTTACGTCAAGCTTTTGAAGAGCACACGAGAAGCGGCTGAGGCTGATTACCGCTACATGATCGAAGAGTTTAAACCGTTCCCAGTCGATGGCGCTATTAACAAGCAGGCGATTGAAAAGACCTTTGATTTGAGGGAAAAAGCGGGAAGATACGAAGGCAAGAAAGCCCCTTCGTATACCGGCTATGTCGATATGACTCTTGTGGAGGAGGCTAAAAAGCAGCTTGGATGGAAATAATTTTGTCGAAAGGTGCACCTATGAAAATATTTTTCCAGACCGTGACGTTGATCGCGCTTGTTCAGCTCTGCGCTTCCGGTAAGCTCCCGGCTCAGGAACTGAAGAAGATCAGAATCGGGTATCCGTCGTTGAGCTTCCGGCAGAGCAACGTCTGGGTGGCAAGAGAAGTCGGCCTGTTCAAGAAATACGGCCTGGACGTGGACCCGGTTTTTCTTCGCGGCGGGCAGATCGCGACGCAGGCGCTGGCCGGCGGCGATCCGCCGATCGTGAACATCGGCACGGTGGTGCAGGCCAATCTGACCGGCTTTAGCCTCGTGCTCGTCGCCGCGGTGGAGACGCAATACGACCAGATCGTGTTCGCCCGCCCCGGCATCGCCAAGCTGGAGCAACTCAAAGGAAAAAGATTCGGTATCAGTGGGTTTGGATCCGCGACTCATTACGCTACGCTTATCTTGTTGAAGCACCTGAACATCGATCCCAAAGACATGACGCTCCTGCCGACCGGACCCGACGCGGAACGGCTCGCCGCCATGATCGCCGGCAAACTCGACGCCACCCTGTTCACTTCTTCGGCCGCGGCGCCGGCGAGAAAATCCGGCTTCGTCGAGCTGCTGCAGATCGGTGACCTGGGAGTCGAAGTCCAGGGAAACGGTTTCGCCACCTCGCGCGATTACGTAAAGACCAATCGCGACGTGGTCAAAAACGCGTTGAAGGGATTCGTCGAGGCGATTTATTTCATTTATGCCAACAAGAAAGAGACCCAGAAAGTTTTCGCCAAATACATGCGCACCAACGATCCGGACGTGCTCGAAGATTCGTATAACGGCTACATCAAGTCGATCCCGAAGAAGCCCTATCCGACGCTGAAGGGCATCCAATTCATGCTCGACATGCTGTCCGAGAAGATGCCGCAGGCAAAAAACGCCAAGCCGGAGCAGTTCGTCGATTTAAGCTTTCTCCAGGAGCTGGAGAAGGAGAACTTCTTCAACGAAATGGCAAAGCGGTACCCGACGAAATAAAGGATGAAACCGGAAAGCCTGTCCTGAGCGGAGTCGAAGGGATGAAAGCTGAAATAAGAACGACGGAGGAAGTATAATGGCAACCAAAGTAATTCAGCCCAAGAGTTTGTCCGATCCGCGGCCGAGATACTCGCAGGGAATTCTCGCCGAGGGCGGCAGGCTGCTTTTCGTCGCCGGACAAACCGCATCCGATAAAGACGGCAACGTGGTCGGCAAAGGCGACATCGAAGCGCAAACACAGCAGGTCTTCAAGAATCTGCGCGCGGTGCTGGAAGAGGCCGGCGGATCGCTCGACAATCTGGTCATGACCACGACGTATATCACCGACCGAAAGTATCGCGAGGGTTATAACAAGGTGCGGATGCAGCAGTACAAGAAGAATTCGCCGACGAGCACGCTCGTCATCATAACGGGACTCGCGCACCCGGATTACCTGATCGAGATCAACGGCATCGCGGTGCTGTGAACGGAGTTTAGCAACGTTTCCGTTCATGCTTCGACAGGCTCAGCACGAACGGGACACAGCGGACTCCGCACCACCACAATCCGTTCACCCTGAGCTTGTCGAAGGGTTCTCCAAAAATGAAGGTTACCGTCCTCGATGACTACCAGCACGCGTTTGCAAGCTCCCCGGCGATCGAGCGGCTGCGGCAGAAGGCGCAAGTAGAAATCTTCACCGAGAAGTTCGCGTCCGAAGAAAAATTAATTCAAGCGCTCAAGGGATCACAGGCGATCATTCCGATCCGCGAGCGAACTAAGTTTCCCGCTCCGTTGCTCAAGGCTCTCGCCGATCTCGAGATCATCGCCCAAACGGGAAACCACGCCTACCACATAGACATGGAAGCGGCGACCGCCGCGGGAATCGTCGTCGCGATGGCTCCCGCCGGCACCGGAGTCACAGAGCTGACCATCGGACTCATGATCGCCGCGATGCGCCGCATCCCGCAGAGCGATCAGGCGATGCGCCGCGGCGAGTGGCCGTTGGTGCTGGGCTACGTTCTCCGGGGGAAAACTCTCGGCATCCTGGGTCTTGGCAAAGTGGGCGCCGAAGTGGCACGCATCGCCCAGGCCTTCGGCATGAGGGTCGTCGCCTGGGGACCGACACTGACAAAAGAGCGGGCGGAAAAATCCGGCGCGGACTACATGTCGCTGGAAGAAGTCATGAAGACCAGTGACGTCGTGTCCGTTCATCTCAAGCTGTCAGATCAAAGCAAGGGATTGCTCGACGAAACGAAGCTGCGCCTCATGAAAAAACCCGCCTACCTCGTCAACACGGCGCGCGGCGCGATCGTCGACGAGGAGGCGCTGGCGAAAATTCTCCGGGAGCACGCCATCGCGGGCGCGGCGCTGGACGTGTTCGTCGAAGAGCCTTTGCCGGCGGCGAGCCCGCTCACGAAGCTCGACAACGTCGTTCTCGCGCCGCATCTCGGCTGGCCGACTGACGCCGGCTTTCATGGTTTTGCCGAACACGCCGTGGAAAATATTTTGAGCTACATGGACGGCAAGCTCACACGCGCGGTCAATCCCGAGGCGCTCCAGCGCCGCAAAAAACCCTCACCCCTACCCTCTCCCTGAGGGAGAGGGCGAGGGTGAGGGAATTGCATTCGCTGATAGTTGATCGCTCACAGTGCGTCGATTCTCGTTTTGTACAGGCTTCGGTTTTCTTCGTCGAGAATTTCGACCAGCATCTGAGACGGAGCGGCTTCGGGGTCGATCGTGATCATGGCATAGTTGAACGTCTTGTTGGCGAAAAATTCCACGCTCTCGGAGTAGCCGACGCCGAAAACGTTCAGCTGCGCGGCCAGCGGGCCCGTCACGATCTCTTTTAGGCCCAAGCGGCCCGGGATCCGCGCCACGGCGGCGTAATGCAGGTCGGCGCTGACAAAAACGACGCCTGTGATTTTTTTCTCCTCGATCCATCGCATCACATCCGACCGTTCGCGCGCATACGCCTCCCATCGGTCCCGGCCGCCGCCGTAAAAAGGCACGGGCGTCGCTACAATCTTGAACAGGGCGGATGACCGCGCGAGCCCGTCCAGGAGCCATTCTTTTTGCCGGCTTCCGAGCATCGTCCCTTTGGCGCGCTCGCGGTACTGCCTCCCGTCGAGAAGAAAAAGCTCGAGCGCCCTGCCCCAGCGAAACGAGCGGTAGATGCGATTCGGTTCGCTGCCATCGCGGCGCACCGGCCAATAATCCAGGAACGCTCGTTGCCCGATGGCCGCCAGGGGATGGCCCGCTTCATAGTTGTCCCTGACTTCGTGATCGTCCCAGATGGCGTAGACGCTGGTCTCGGAAAACAGCCTTTGGCTCGGAGGATCGTCGCGATTGGTGCGATACTTCGACCAAAACTGGGGAAGTTCGGAGGCTATGAAGTTGCGGTCGGCGTAAATCGTGTCGCCCAGGTGAACAAAAAAATCCGGCCGCTTGGCGCGGATTGCGTCCATGATGGTGAAGGGTCGGTAGCCTTCGCGCGTATCTCCGCCAAAACAAAACTTCACGACGGCCGTTGCATCCGCTGTCGGTGCCGTGACGAATTTTCCCACCAGTCCCGGCTTTTTTCCGGCAACCGCGGCGCGGTAGTAATAAACCGTAGCGGGATCGAGACGGCTGAGCAGGAGCTTCGCGGTAAAATCGGAGTCGCCGGCGACCCGTATCGGGCCGGCGGAAGCAGATGAGACAAGCGTCGCGTCCTTACCGTATTGGATTGAAACCGAGCTCTCCGGTTGGGCGCGGAGCCAGACGACCGCTCCGTCCGGCGTCACGTCGCCCGTGACGTATCCAAGCGAGAGACCGGTGTCGGCATCGAAGCGGCCGGCGGTTCCCAGAGCGCACGCCGACGCGCCGAATGCAAACGGAGCTGCCAGGCCGGCTTTGCCCGCTAGTCGAAGGAAGGCGCGTCGTGAGAGTTGCATCGCGATCGTTCAGTTTTGTTTCACGAGCCCCAGTCTTTCCAGAGGAGAGCGGAAAGCCATCCCGCGAACAATGGAAACGCGAGGCTCACCGCCAGGCGCAGAGCGACGACGCGCGCTCCCAGGAACGGAACTTCCCAGACGATAGCGCGATGAACGCCCAGAACGGACCACGAGGTGAGATAAGAAATCAGCGGCCCGACACCGACCCCTGTTTTGTACAATGACGCGACAATAGGGAATTGCATCATCGGACCGCCCGGAGTGACCGCCCCAAGCCCCATCGCGATCACGAGCCCCTTCCACCCGGACTCGGCGCCCATCCACCGGGCGATGACTTCCTCGGGGACGACCGCCTGAATGATACCGGCTATGAGAAATGCCGCGACCATGCGCGGCAAAACCTCCAGCATCAGAGCGACGCCCGCGCCCGTCCCCTTGCCCGCAAGCTCCGGGGCCTTCAGATAAAGTCCGGCGAGGAGCGCCAGCGCCACCGCCATCATGATCAACGTAGAGATATCCATAGACCTCCTCAGCGCGAGCCGCGATGTTCCTTTTAAAGACATGGGCGATCTCCGGCGGCGCGAATTCCTCGGTGGCTTAACTTTCCTGCGCGCGGGAAGTGACGGAGCGTATTTGAATGATCGTGCGAATCAAAACGGATCACTGCCGGCAGGCGGCGTTCAAAGCGCCCGTCGAACCGCCTCCGGCAGCAAGTGGCCTTTCACTTCGTCGAGATGCATGACGTCGGCGTACTTATGATGCAGGTCGAAGAGGTTGACTTTGTGCGAGAGAACGCTGCGGTCGAAAACGCATTCCTCGACCACGACCGTGTGGAAGCCGTTCGAGTAGGCGTCGACCACGCTCGCACGCACGCAGCCGCTAGTGGTCTCGCCGCAGACGATCAGGCTGTCGACTCCGAGCATGGTTAAATGCGCGATCAGCGGCGTGCCGAAAAAACCGCTCGCGCGCTCTTTGTAGATGACGAGATCGCCGGGCTCGGGCTTGAACGCCTCGTAGATTTCATAAGCGCGAGGGTCGATTTTTTGTATCCGCCGATTGGTCGCGTGAACGTTCACGGGCTTGGCCTCACCGCGCGTCTCGGTCGTGGTGTAGATCACCGGCAGACCGCGCGAGCGCGCGGCGGCGAACAGCTCTTGAATCGACTTGACCGCATTCCAGGCGTGAATGCCGCACGCGCTGGGAAATTCTTTCACGACTTCACTGACGGGCCGTTGGCCGCCTTCGAAAGCCAGATTGTAAAGATCTATTGCAAGCAGCGCGGGGCGCTGCCCGATGTACGTCTCACGGCGATAGTGCCGGTAAATTTCCATGATCTCTTCGCTGACGACGTCTTTCCAGCAGTGGTCTTCGAAGCGATCGGTCATCGTCAACCTCCATCAAAAAGTTTGCTGAGTTTCAGTGACATATCTATGCTCCACCCACCACCCTGTCAAGCTGAGACATTTTAGATTGCGCGCAGGAAGGACAATGTTCGCGGACCCTGCCCTGACCGGATAAAAAGAGAGATGCTTCGCGTCGCTCATCTATGAAAGCTTTGTCAAGAGCGGTTATTCACGAGTCTGTATTCGGTCAAATGTTTTTGGACAAATCTCTACTGGCCGCCCGTAATTCTTACCCGATGTTATCGGACTCATCTATTCGCCGTCTTGTGCGGCAGAGAAATATTCCGCAACGGTGTCGCAATCAGCATGCGGGTCTCAGTGGACCCATGAGCGTAGCGCGCTTACCGTTGCGTGGACGACATCGGTTCCCGATAGGGTTCTCCTTTCTTAAGCCCCCGCTGGAGTGCTCCCGCGCCACCAACCCGCTGTAGCTCGCCAATTGCTCGGCACGGCCGAAGCGCTCAACGGTGCCGATCTCGGTCCAAATCACCACCGCCAGGATATCGCCCACGCCGGGCAAAGTCTTAAGCCAGTTCGTCTCGGGACACGGAGTAAAAACCTCGATCATTTTTTGTTCGATCGCTTTGAGATTCTCGCCCACGTAATCCAACTGATCGAGCACACGTCGAAGCGCTTGTTCGGTATGGGGCGGAAGCTTAGGCAGAAACTCCTCCACGATTTTACGGCCTTTTTTGCCAAAGGCATCACTCGCCCCTTCCACCGTATACCCGTACTTGCCCAGAGTGGCATGAACTCGGTTCTTCAGTTGCGTGCGCTGTCCACTGAGCACCATGCGCGTTCGCGGCAGCTCGCGGGCATCGCGCACCGAAGAGGAAGGGATCCAAACCGTCGGGAGAGTCCCCGTTCTTTGCAACCGGTTCATCCCTTTAGCATCGAGCTTGTCGCTCTTATTCACGCTGCCCATCATCAGTTTCGCCAATCGCGCGTTGACCAGCTGTGGCTTTCCTCCGCCCGCCTCGATCTCATCGACCACCCAGTACCAGTTGCCTACCGTCTCCACCGCTACTGGCGCTCCCTCGGACCACTTGCTTACAAAGCCCTTGATCGTCCCTCGGTCGTGCGCCAGTCGGCATTCGAACAACCGTTCTCCTACTTGACTCTCGACCCGTGCCCAGGTGTATTTCTTATGAACATCCAATGCGATGTATTCCATAACTGTTCCCCTCCTCGACTCGTCATTTTAATAACCGCCGTTACGGAATTCATCGCTTTCATATTAATCAGAATGACACTCCTGGATTTGTCATCCTGATGAACGAAGTGAAGGATCTCTCTGGAAATGATTCGATCCCTATAGACCAACGGATGTTGACTCCGCCGCCGGTGAAACGTATGTTCGCGGGAGGAGAAAGACAATGCCCGTCAACAAAGAATTGGCGCAAAAAGTCCTGGCGCAAATCGATCGCGACGAGCTGGCGCAGCTCGGCTGCGACCTCGTCAACCATCCGAGTCCGACCGGACAGGAGAAAGCGGTCGCGGAATTTATTCTCAATTGGTTTCAGGCGAACGGCCTCAAAGCGATCCGGCAGGAGGTCGAAGTCGATCGGCCCAACGCCGTCGGCGTGCTCAAAGGCGCCGGCAGCGGGTTGAGTCTCGGCTTCAACGGCCACATGGACACGAGCTTTACCGGCACCAGCGAAGATCTCCGCATGGTCGCCAACATCGAGCCGGAATCCGAGCTTCGCGGTTCGATCGCCGGCGGCAAAGTGCGCGGCCTCGGCATCTCGAACATGAAAGGCGGCGTGGCGGCGTTCATGATGGCGGCAAAGGCGCTCAAGAAAAGCGGCGTCACGCTCAAAGGCGACGCGGTCTTCGCCGCCGTCGTGGGCGAGATCTCGCGCACGCCGATCGGCCCGTGGCAAACCAAAGAGTACCGCGGCGAGGGCGCCGGCACGAGACACCTGCTGACCCACGGCATGCACACCGACTACGCCGTCGTCGCCGACGGCTCGGACTTGAACATCGTCTGGACCCAGACCGGGGTCGTGCAGATTAAGATCACCACTTTCGGCAAGGCCGAGGCGGCGTGGGGCAGCAAGCGATCGACACACCCGATGGAAAAATTAAACGCGATCGTCAAGATGACGAAGATGATCAACGCCCTGGAGCAATGGGCCGAGCGCTTCGAAGAAAAATATATTTACAACTCGCCCACCGGCCCGCTCTATCCCAAGGTTAACATCGGCGCGATCGAGGGCGGCGCGCCTTACCGGCCGAATTATTTTCCAGGCGTGTGCAGCATCTACGTCGATATCCGCACGCCGCCGCAGGTGAGACCCGTCACCGTCCAACACGAGGTGGAAAAGACGCTCGCCGCGCTCGGCGTCGAATACGAGATGGAAGCGTACAAATCGCTCCTCGGCCACGAGGGCAAAGGCGTCGAGCCTCTGGTCGAATCGCTCGAAGAGATCCACCAGTTTCTTTTCGGCTCGAAGCTCACGCACGAGGCCGCCGACCGCGCCAGCATCTGGACCGACACGAACGTTTACAACGAGCTCGGCATTCCCGCGGTCAAGATCGGCCCGCGCGGCAAACGCATCGGCCCGCGCGCTGAGGAGATCCGGATCGACGATATGGTCAAAGCGGCGCAGATCTATGCGCTCGTCGCGCTCGACATCTGCAGCCGCGAGCGGCCCGGAGGTCTATAAAAAGCAGTGAAAACGTTTGCCTCCTGGCTGTGGTTTATACTGATCTCATTAGCCGTCTCGGCTTGCAGCATTCCCGAGCCCGGCCAACTCGTTGTTATCTCAAAGCCTCCCGCTTTCCGCCCGAAAACGCCGCAGGAGGTCAAGAGCCTAGAGGATGCCATAGCGGCCGTCATGACCGTGTGCACGAAAGATCTCGGGCTGCCCGTCATCGAACCGTATTATCTTCATCTCTACAAAGATGCGAACGCCTACGCCGCCTATACCTATGGATTTGCCCGGATGGACCAAAGTATGGTCCGCCTCACCTGGGCCCAGCCACAAGAGACTCGCCTGCACGTCAACCTGGAACGCCTCGGAGGAGTATCCTGGGGAACGCTGCTGAGATTCCTGGCTCACGAATACGCGCACAATATCGAAGACGTGGTCATCGGCGGCACGCACGGCTGGAACCAGTGGATCAGAGAAGGCTTCGCCGACTGGGTCGCCGCCAAGGTGATGGACTCGCTGGGCTGGGAGAGTTACGCGTCGTCATTGGCCCGCACCGAGCGCGCGCTCGCGCGTCACGGCGCTTCCTTGCCGAAGTTTTCCGAGCTTGAACAGACGCGGCAGTGGGTACGCGTCGTCGATCGCCCCAAGGGCAAAATACAGGCTTACGGCTTGGCCCTTCTCGCCGTGCATCGGCTCATTGAAAAGAAAGGCGTGGCGGGGATGAGGGAATACTTCCGCTCGGAAAATTTTTCCGCCAGTTTCGGCCTGTCATGGGGCGACTTCGAGCGCGAGATGGAAGGCGTCGTCAAGGATCTTGTCGCGCGCAATACCGCCAAGAAAAGCGGCCTAAAGGCCGAACCCAGGCCCGAATGGAAGAGCGGCTATCAATGGCAGTATGCGGTCAAAGGCCTCGGGGCTAGAGGAAGGTCCACGAACGAAGTTGTAAGAGAGGAGATCTTCGACGGCGTCCCTGCTTACATCTTACGGCTCGGAGCGAATGACTATATCCACACCAAGGACACCCTGGCCTTGTCGGCGACTCTATCCGGAGGAAAGACAATCACGAAAAATAGCCCTCCCCTTCTGTGGCTATCCTGGCCCCTCGCCGCGAGCAAGGAGTGGAGAAACACCTCCGTGGTGGAGAACCTTGAGCAAAAATCATCGCAAAGGATGGACGTAGAAACAGTCGTGGCGGGCGTTGAAGAGATCCTTGTCCCGGCAGGCAGGTTTGAAGCTTACCGGATCGAGACCTACAACTTTCACACCGGCGAGCTAATGTTCGAGCAGTGGTACGCGCCGCGGGTAAAATGGGTTGTAAAATCGAAAGACTACCGTCAGGAAGGCGTTATCGAACAGGAGCTGCAGAGCTTCAAAATCGATTGACGATCTTGAAAAACCGCGAAACAATAATGCTTCCTCCATCGAAGCGCCGGCTCTGCGGCTTGTTTTTAATCCTTTTGACGGTCGGCGCTTCGGGCTGCGGGCTGCACGAGCCGCCGCGGCTTGTGCCCGTCAGCAACCCTCCCGTCTTCCGGCCGGCGAGCCCCGAGCAGGTAAAAACTCTCGAGGAGGCGGTGGCCGCGATCATGACGGTGTGCACCCGAGACCTCGGCTTCCCCCCCGTCTATCCTTTCCATCTCCACGTTTATGACGACGCCAACGCTTATTCGTATTACACGGACGGATTGCCGCGGCTCCGCACGGACAAGATACGCCAGAGCTTGGCCGTGCCGCACGAGAACCGGCTTCACGTCAATATGGAAGCCGCCAGCGGACGGCCCTGGGGCATGCTCTTGCGTCTCCTGGCTCACGAGTATGGTCACAATCTCGAATTTGTCTTGAGGGGCGGCGCGAAGCCGGCGGGCCACTGGATGAGGGAAGGCTTCGCCGATTGGATCGCCGCGAAAGTCATGGACGCCCTCGGTTGGGAGAGTTACGCGTCGTCGCTGTCGCGCGCCGAGCGCGAGCTGGCGCGTTACGGACCTTATCTGCCGCGGTTCGAAGAGCTCGACAGGACCGGCCATTGGTTGTGGGTTCTCGAGCGCCCGAAGGGCAGAGTGGGAACGCACGACTTGTCGTTTCTCGCCGTGCACAAGCTCATCGAGAAGAGCGGCGCGGCAAAAATGATGGACTACTTCCAAGCGAAAAATTTTCTTCAGAGCTTCGGCATGACGCTGGAAGACTTCCAGCGCGATCTGCAGCAAAGCGTCAACGCGCTCGCCGCGGCGCATCGGCCGCGCGGCGACGGCCGCCAGGCGCGGGCCCCCGAGTGGAAGGCCGGCTATCGATGGCAATATCTATTCGCGGCCCCCGGCGTCAAAGGCACGGTCGTGAACCAGGTCGCAAGGGAAGAAGTTTTCGAGACGTCGCCGAGCTACGTGCTCGCCATCGGCAAGAACGAATACCCGCACGCGAAAAACAATCTCGGCGTGCTGGCGACTCTTTCCGGCGGCAAGACGATCAACAAAAACGATCCACCCTCTCTGCCGCTCGCCTGGCCGCTCGAAACGGGAAAGCAATGGAGGAATTCTTACGTGTCTGAGGATGCCGAGCGCAAGCGCACGCAAAGAATCGACACCGAGGTGGTGGTCGCGGCGCTGGAAGAGATCCGCGTGCCGGCCGGCATTTTCGAGGCCTTCCGGATCGAGACCTACGACACCCAGACCGGCGAGCTGATCTCGGAGCAGTGGTACGCGCCGCGGGCCAGGTGGTTTGTCAAAAGCAGGATTTACCGCGACGAGGGCCCGCTCGAGCAGGCGCTGATGAGCTTCAAAATTGATTGAGAATTAGGTACAAGGACGCGAATAAGACCGGGTCAGCTCCCTTTCCTGCCGACGGCAGATCGGGGAGCTGACCCCTTTCGAGCGCCGCCGGCAAAGGAGCCGTGGCGACTCAGGAGTGAGAAAAGCTACGGAATGTCGGCGTGCGCGGCGGCGCTTTGAATTTTGCCCTTCTGCTTGCCGCTCAGAACATGCTGGCGTTTTAGACTGTTGGTGAGATGGGCGACGCAACGCACAAACCGCCCGTGATTGGTTGCGCCTTCGGCGCACTCGAGGATCAGGTCGGCGAGGCTGCATCCATTGGCGAAAAGCGTGTTCGCGACTCCGGTGTCGATGCCGTCGATGACCAGCGTGCCGGTCAGCGCGGCAGGATCGGTGGCGGGGCATTCGTCCTCGGTGTCGGGTACGCCGTCCCCGTCGGTATCAACGGGCGGCGGCACGACCTGGGCGCGAACATGAATAGAGCCCGTCATAAAAGCGGCCATCAGGATGGCCATGAACAGGGTCATTTTTTTCGAACGCATAATAACCTCCTTTGTGAAAATCATGTATAGCACAGGGAGCAGAATCCATGCCAGAGAGTTTACCATGGACCCTTGGAGCGTCATGGAGCCGGGTCGGCAGATAAGGAACTTCTTCTACTTTGAAAACAAGAGGGCTTGTAACAACCCGCTTCCGAAAAACGTCAAGGCCGATGAGAATCGGCTCTCGCTCCTCGTTTACCCGCGCTGCTTGAGGGGCGCGCTTGACCTTTCCGCTAACGCGCTTTCCAAAAAATGCCGGGAAAGCCTTCAGCAGACTGTTATTTCCTTCACGTGCGGCTCCAGGCCCTAAATGTCCTCGTTGGTTTTATCCCCCGGGCAGCGTTGACCGGGCATCTCCGTTGGAACGGGCAAGAAAAGACATTTCGACAATCCGCTACGGCTTGACGATGAAGGACGGCTCTGCCGCCGCTTTTTCTTTCGCCTGGCTGAGATAGAAGGCGAGGCTTTTTTGCGCCAGGCCGGTGAGAAAGGAAATATCCAGGAGCCCCGCTTCGCCTTCCGCGAGCTGCAGCGCGACGGCGAGCGCCAGTTTAGCCGGCTCCTCGCGTCCGGTCTCGAGCAGATAGAGCGCCATGTCCTCCATCCTGCGCGCGAAGACGCGGCCGGTTTCCCCGGCGAAAATTTCCCGCGCGGCGTCGCGGACGATGGCCGAGACGCGCTCCTCTTTCTGGACCTCGTTCAAGACCAGGCGGCTCTCCCGCGCCTGCTCGACCCGCTCCAGGTAGGGCGCCATCCAATCATCGTCGAGAATCCAGAAACGAAACTCAGGCTCGTCGAGAAGCCGCCGCGAGCGCTCGCGCCACGCCTCGGCGCGCGCCCCGTCGGGGCTCAGGCGGCTGTGGATCGGGTGCGGCGCGGGCTTGGGTTTCAGCGGATTGAAAGCGGCTCTCAGCGAAGAGAAATGTTCGGTCCTGCCCTGGCCGAGAGACTTGGCCTTTTCATAACTCTCGTAAAGCATCTGATCGGCGTATTCCCACGGCACCGAGATCATCTGAATGCCGTGACTCTCCTTGATCGCCTGGGCCTGCTCGCGTAGCTCTTTCCGTTTGATCAGCGCGCCGCTCGCGCGCTCCAGGCCGGTCCGGTCGCTCACCATTCCCTGAAGCAACTGGAGACCGCCGTCGGGTTGCGGCCTCGTCAACCACACGAGCCGCACCCCGGCGCCGTCCACCGATGAGATATATCCCTCGATCTCGGGACCGAGCTTGAGCGCGGGCCGCGGCTTCGCGATGCCGGCATCCTCGGCGCGCGGAATCGTCATGCCTCTCTGCGCGAGCTTGAAAAGCGAGCGGCGTGCCTCGCGCTTGATGTCCTTCGAAGCGGCGGTCCGCTCCAACTCGGTCAACGCGGCGACGGCGGCGGGATCGGCGACGCGGCCGAGAAGAAACGCGACGGCGAGATCCGTGTCGTGTCCCTTGCCGAGATGATTCGTAAGCGCGCCCAGTGCCGTAGCTGAAGCATTCTCTGTGTCGATTCCGGACTCCCGTAGCCGATCGAGTCCTGTTTTGAGCGCTGCCTCTCGTGCGTCTTTCTTTGACATGCTGAATTTTCTGTTTTTACTTAAAACGAGATTCTTCGCTCCGCTCAGAATGGGACATAAAAAAGAGTCCATCATCCTGAACAAAGTGAAGGATCTCTCCGACAGATTCTTCAAAGTTTTAACAAGTCGGACTTTTTGCCGGGTCTGCCGGCGATGGTGAAATTGGGCCACTCTTCGACCTGCGCGTCGCGATAATTTTCCCGATACCATTTGGCGATGTCGCCGGCGCGCGCGAACCAAACTTTGGAATGGCCCTTGGCGTAGCGGATAAATTCCCTGAGCAGCACGGCGCGAAACGGCCGGCCGCCCACGAACGGATGGTTTCCCCAGATCATGAACTTCGGGTCGGTCTCCCCTTCCTCGTACATGCAATCGAAGGTGTCTTTCCACATTTGCAGAAGGTCGCGCGGCGTGCGCCCGGCGCGCTGGTAGCTGGAATAGTCGTTGAGATCTGTAAAATATGACAGGACCGTCAGCTCCTTGTTCTTCACTTTGAGCGTATAGGGGGTCTCCTCGTGCTGCGGGTCCATCCAGTAGGTGTAGCCGAGCTCGGCGATGATATCGACGGTGTCCGCGCCCGGCGCCACGCCGGTTGAAAGATAGCCTTTAGGCGCCTCTCCGACCACGTCTTTGACGATCTGCACGGTCCGTTGCAGGTCCTTTTTCTCCTGGTCTCTTTTTTTCATGTAGTTGTAGTCGTGAATCCAGGTCTCGGTGCCGATCTCGTGGCCGTCGGCCACCGCTTCTTTAATCACATCGGGATAATTCTGGACCGTGATGCCGGTCGGGAACCACGTCGTCCTTATGCCCTCTTTCTTAAAAAGATCGAGGAAGCGAAAGACGCCGACGCGCTCGCCGAACTCGCGGTCGGTGATGCTGGCGAGGCTTTTCTTCGTCACGGCGTTTTTCGGATAGCCGCGCCGGTTTTCCTGCTGCATCGACCCGGGGCCGCCCAAATCCTCCGGCCAGGTCTCGAACGCGACGCAGGGCGTGATCGCGATGCGCGCGCCATCGGGCCATTTGATCGGCTTTCTCTTGCGCTTCATGAGTTCCTCCTACTGTCGAAGTGATCCTACCTTTGCCACAACGACATACACTTTCCAAGCATCACGGCGCTCGGAACATACAGGTAAGTCCAGACTTATCGTGCGGCGGGCCGAGAAACGAGCATGCCCATCGTAACGCCCGCCCGGGGGTTTCTCGAAGGGCCGATGCGTTGGACGAGGAACGCCAAACGTACTTCAGAATTTCTCCTCGGAAACTCGTGCCGCGTAACACCGGACGTATCGCATCGGCCCGGAGAGAGACTCGCGGGCGGGCTATGGCGCGAGCCCCGAGCCGACTGAGGCGTACTTTGTTTTGTACGCCGCAGGGAGCGCGAGGGGCGATGAAACGAAGTTAGGCGAAGTTTATCGGCCCGCCGCGAACCATTTGTCGTAGAGGCGCTGATAGGTGCCGTCCTCTTTGAGCTTCAGCAACGCCGCGTTCACCGGCCTGCGGTAAGGACTGTTCTGCGGAAAAACGATGCCGTAGCTTTCCTTGCGGAAGACCGATCCAACGACGTTCACCTTTCCTTTTCCCTCGCGCGCCGCGTAGAAGAGCAGGACCGGAGCATCGAATACGACCGCGTCGGCCTGCCCCTTGAGCAAAGCTTCGTAGGCCTGCTCAATGCGTGGGAATTCCAGCGTCTCGATATTATGCTGGCGAAGGTAAGCGGCCGACGTGCTGCCGGTCGTCGTCGCCACCTGTTTGCCGGGCAAATCTTCCGGGCCGTTGATGTCGCCTTGAAGCTGCTGGACGGTCAGCGAGCTGGTCACGGTCGCGGTAAAGTAGGCGACGAACAAAACGGCGGTGAACATCCAGAGGATCGCCATCGCCCGGCCGAGCGCGCTCCGCGGCATTTGATCGGCCTGCGTCGCCAGAGTCGACGCCGCCCACCAGCAAGCCTCGAAGATGCCGGGAAAATAAGAACGGGACTCGATCATGCCGCGCGGGTGGCGCCGTTCGGAGAGCCAGACGATGTGCGCCGGCACGAGAACGAAGAGGAGCGTCAGTCCCACAAACGGCAGAGCGGCGGAGGAAAGCAGAAGCGACAACGTCTGACGCACCGAACTGCCTCCGCCGGGCTGATCGCGGACCAGAATCTGCAGGCCGGAGTCGAACATCGGCTGGGAAAAATCGAACTCCCGGCTGCGCTCGGCGGTGATGGAGATCGCGGCGATTCCCAGATCGCTTTTACCCGATTTTACCGCGGCGAGCAGATCGACCACGGTGGGATGCTCCGCCAGTTCTGATCTCGCCTTTATTTCTTCGGAAATATTCTGCCAGAGATCGATGCTGAAGCCGGCGAGCTTGCCCTTATCTTCAAACACGAACGGCGGGACCACCCGAGTAGCGACGCGGAGCGGACGGGCGGGAGCCTGGGCCGGCACGGGCAGCGGCGGCAGCAAAAGCCCCATTAGCGCGAGCGCCGCGACTCTAGCGATGGCCATGGCCTGGAGCGGGGTCATCCAAAGCGATCGCAATTACCGCTCGGCGGAATTCCGTTTTGCGAGATCTTCTTCAGCGGTCACTTCGCCCTTCTTTTCGTCTTGGGTTTTCTTTTCGTCCGTTTCCGGCTTCGGACCGAAAACCTTGAGCGGGTCCTGTCCCGCCTTGAGCGTCGCAGCGATCTTGTCCAGCGCCAGGAACCTTTCCGGCGCGGTCGGGTGCGTGGAGAGAAACCCTCTTTCCGTACTGCCGGGCATTTCGATGGCGATTCTCCGGAAAACTTCTTTGCCGTCGTCGACGTTGAAGCCGGCGCGGTGGGCCCACATGAGACCGTAGAGATCGGCCTCGCGCTCGCGGTCGCGGTCGAACTTGGCCGTCGCGAGCTGCACCATGCGCGCGGCGGCTTCGCCGCCGATCTGGCCGCCGTAGATTCCGGCGGGGACGGCCACCGCCATGCCCAGGATATTCTGCGCCCAGAGATATCTCATGTGGCCTCGGAGCGCATGGGCGATCTCATGTCCCAGGACGGCGGCGAGCTCGTCGTCGTTCTTGAGAAAGCGCATCATGCCGCGAGTGACCCACACCGTGCCGCCGTCGGTCCAGGCATTGGCCGCGTCGAGATTCACGCGCGCGCCGGTTTGCTCGGAGCTGGCGGCGAAGACGAACCGGATCACGCTCTGCGTGTCCGTCGCTTCGAGCAGCCGGCTCGCCACCTCTTCGATCCTCTCCTGTTGTTTTTTCTGCCAGGCCTTGGACTCGGCCAGCAACGCTTCCTTGAACTTTTTTTCCTCTTCGGCGCTGATCTTGGGCCCGGTGGTGGCGCAGGCGGAGAGCATGAGGCAAAAAATGGCGACCGCGGGATGGATCCAACCGAAACGCATGATTTTTACCGTCTTCCTTTTGGCCATTGCTTGCAAAGCGGCTGTCATGGGAGCAAGGGAATCATAAGACAATTCGAGCGCGTTATCCAGAGGTTTCACTCGGCCTTGACTTGCGCGGAGTTGCCAGATAAGGAAAGAAAATTCACAACGATTGGTGGAGGTTGGATCATGGCGAACGAGAAAACAGTCGAATACAAAGCCGATAACGGGGTGGCGCTTGTGGAGCTCAACCGCCCGCCGGTGAACAGCTACACGCACGAGCTTTTGCGCGAGCTGGACGACGCCATTTTGCAGGCGCGCTTCGACGACAACGTTCACGCGCTGGTGATTACCGGCAAGGGGGAAAAGTTCTTCTCCGCGGGCGCCGACATCAACATGCTCGCCAACAAGCCTCTCGCTTACAAAAACAACTTCGCGCTGCACGGCCACGAAGTCCTGATGCGCCTGGAAAACACGCCCAAGCTCGTGATCGCCGCGGTCAACGGACACGCGGTCGGCGGCGGCCTCGAGATCGCCATGGCCTGCGACATCCGCATCGCCAAAAAAGAAGGCGGGAAGCTCGGCCTGGCGGAGATCAATCTCGGCGTCATGCCCGGCATGGGCGGCACGCAGCGGCTGCCGCGGCTGGTCGGCAAAGGGCGCGCGATGGAGCTGTGCGCGACCGGGAGAACCATCGCCTTCGAAGAGGCGCTGGAGATGGGCCTCGTCAATTTCATCTATGAGAAGGAAAACTTTCTCGATCGCGTCATGGACTATGCCAAGCAATTCGTCACGCCCAACAAAGCGAGCATGGCCGTCGGCAAAGTAAAGCGCGCCGTTCAGACCGGCTTGGAACTGTCGCTTCCCGACGGTCTCGCCTTCGAGCGGGAAGTGCTGGCGCAGGCCTTCGGCAGCGAAGACGCCGCCGAGGGCGTGAAGGCCTACCTGGAAAAAAGAACCGCGCAGTATAAAGGTAGATAGCTATCAGCCATCAGCTATCAGCCGTGAGATTCGTTTTTGCTGATCGCTGACCGCTGAGAGCTTCTGAGCTAACAATTACACTTCGGAGGGCGAATAATGAAAATGTTGATCGGCGGCGAGCAAGTCGATTCGGTGAGCGGGCAGACTTACGAGGTTCGTAACCCGGCGACCGGCGAGGTTGTGGACACCGTCCCGAAAGGAAACGAGAAGGACGTCCAGCAGGCGATCCAGGCGGCCGAGAGCGCGTTCAAGGAGTGGTCCGACGTCACGGCAGAGGACCGCGGCAAGATGCTCATGAACGCCTGCGAGCTGATCAAGCAGAAGAGCGGCGACATCGCCCAGGCGCTGACGAAGGAACAGGGCAAGACGCTCTTCGAAGCGGGCCTGGAAATTCACCACCTGCTGCACGGCCTGGAATTTTACGCCGGCCTCGCATCTAAAGTCCGCGGCGCTCACGTTCCGCTGCCGCAGAAAAACGCCTACGGCATGGTCGTGCGCCAGCCGATCGGCGTCTGCGCCGGCATCGTGCCGTGGAATTTCCCGCTGACGCTCATGGGAACGAAGCTGGGCCCGGCGCTCGCGGCGGGAAACACGATCATCATCAAGCCGGCGAGCACGACGCCGCTTGCGACGCTCATCGCCATCGAGCAAATTCAGAAAGCCACGTACGGCGAGGGCAAGGCGCAGAAAACTTTGCCCAAGGGAGCGGTCAACGTGGTCACTGGCCCGGGCAGCACCGTCGGCGAAGAAATTTTAAAGAATCCGCGCATTCGGCGCATCGCGTTTACCGGCTCCACTCTGGTCGGCAAGCACGTCATGGAAGTAGCGGGCCGGGAGATCAAGAGAGTCACGCTCGAGCTCGGCGGCAGCGATCCGATGATCGTCATGGACGACGCCAATCTCGACGTAGCGATCAAGATGGCCGACATCGGTCGCTACTTCAACTGCGGCCAGATGTGCCTCGGCGTCAAGCGGCTCTTCGTCCAGGAGTCGGTCGCCGAATCTTTCGTCGGCAAGCTGGCGGAGATACTGAAGACGAAAACCGTCGGCAACGGCGCCAGCAAGGAAACGCGCATGGGCCCGATCCACATCGAATCGCAGCGCAAAGAGATCGAAGAGCAGGTCGAGGATGCGAAGGCGCGCGGCGCGAAAGTCATCTTCGGCGGCGAAAGGCCCAAGGGCGGCGGCGATCTCGACAAGGGGTATTTTTACCTGCCGACGCTGCTCACCAACGTGCCTGAAGACGCCCGCGTCAGCGTGGAGGAGACTTTCGGCCCTGTGCTGCCCGTTTTCACCTTTAAAACGCTGGACGAGGCGATCGAGAAAGCGAACAACTCGATCTTCGGCCTCGGCTCGTCGATTTGGACCAGGAATCTCGTCCACGCCAACAGGGCGATCGACAAGCTTCAGGCGGGCAACGTCTGGGTCAACTCGCTCCACTACGGCTACGACGAGCTGCCGTTCGGCGGCGTCAAGCAGAGCGGCGTCGGCCGCGAGCACGGCCCCGAGGCGTTGGATTACTACCTGGAGCCGAAGGGTGTGGCGATCGTGAACGTATAGGAAAGAGCTGTGTCTGACTTAAAAGCCCGACCGGCTCCGCCTGGTCGGGCTTTTTTTATGGCGTCACGTTTATTTCTGGAGCATAATTGGCGAGCAGGATATCGGAGGATCAGTGGAGATGGAAAATAAGACCGCACCGCAGGAATTTTTACAGCCGCAGGGATTTTTGTCGGCGGCGAAGAACGCCGGGATCAAAGACGACACGCTCGATCTTACCGTGATCTACTCGACCGCACGCGCGCGCGGCGCGGCGATGTTCACGCAGAACCGCTTTCCCGGCGCGCCGGTGATCGTCGGGCGAGAGCACATCGCCGACGGCTTCGTCCAGGCGCTGGTCGTCAACAGCAAGAACGCCAACGTCGCCATGGGCCAGCAGGGCATCGACGACGCCACCGAGATGTGCCGTCTGGTTGCCGGAGAGCTGGACATCGACTACCGGGACGTTCTCCCCTTCTCGACCGGCGTGATCGGCCGGCGCTTGCCGATGTATAAGATCCGGGACGGACTGAAGGGCATCCGCGACGAGCTCAAGCCGAATAATCTCGAGCTGGCCGCGCGCGCGATCATGACAACCGACCGCTATCCCAAATACGTTTCCCGTAAAGTGGGCGCCGGCGTCATCGCGGGGATTGCCAAGGGCGCGGGGATGATCGAGCCGAATATGGCGACGATGCTGGTTTATCTGATGACGGACGCCGAGCTGCCGGCCGCGTCGCTGCGGCGCATGCTGCGCCGGGTCGTGGACCCGACGTTCAATTCGCTGAGCATCGACACCGACACGAGCACGAGCGACACCGTGGTCCTGATGGCCAACGGCCTGGCGGGACCCGTCGATGCGCGTCAGTTTGAAGCCGGTCTATACGAAGTTTGCGAGCACCTCGCCCGCGAAATCGCGCGCAGCGGCGAGGGCGCAACGAAGCTCATCACCGTGGAGGTCACGGGCGCGAAGAGCGAGGCACAAGCAAAGCGCGTCGCCAAGTCGGTGGTCAATTCGCCGTTGGTCAAAACCGCCGTCTACGGCTCAGATCCCAACTGGGGCCGCGTGATCATGGCCGTCGGCAAGACCTTTGACAAGAACATCGAACCCGGCCGCGTCACCATCCGCTTCGGCAACACAAGAGTATTCGAACTGGGCGCCCCGGTGGAGTGCGATCTCGAGGCGCTGCGCGGCTATCTCGGCCAGGCCGAAGCTCTGATCGCCGTCGATCTCGGCATCGGCAAAAGATCCGCGCGCGTCTGGGGGTGTGATCTCACCGAGGGGTATATAAAGGAGAACGCTTACTATACGACTTAGAAGAGGATCCGGTGGAAGGCACCGAATTACAGATTCGCCCGTACTCTGAGTCCGATCGCGGCGCCGTAGTTGCTCTCTGGCTAGAAGTCTTTGTGAACGAACCGTCGTGGAACGCGCCGGAAGCGATGATTCGGCGCAAGCTCGCCGTGCAGCCTGAGCTGTTCCTCGTCGGAGCTATAGCGGGAAAAGTCGTCGCTACGGTTCTGGCGGGATTCGACGGAGTGAGAGGATGGATTCATCACCTCGCCGTAACCCCATCACGACGACGCCGGGGAATCGCGACGCGAATGATGCGCGCAGCGGAAGCCGGATTGGCGCGGCTCGGCTGCCCGAAAATCAACTTGCAGGTGAGACCGGCAAACGCCGAAGCCATCGCGTTCTACAGAACCCTCGGCTACGAAGTCGAAGAACGAGTCGGCATGGGGAAGCGGCTTCGTTGACAGTGGGTCTAATGCCATCAGAGCTGCCAGATTTTTCTCTCCGGCGGGCCAGAGCTGCCGATTTTGATGCCTTGTTTGTAATTCATCGAGCGGCCATGGGCGATTACATAGCTGCAACGTGGGGTTGGGACGAAGCATGGCAGCTTGAACATTTTCGAAGGAGTTTTAGGCCGGCGGCGCGCTCGGTCATCGACCTCGAAGGTCAGCCGATTGGGTTTGTCGATATCATCGAGCGCCAAGATTGTTTTTATCTAGAGAACATCGAGATCGCGCCGCACTATCAGAGCCGCGGCATCGGCACACGAATCATTCGGACACTGGTCGCGAGAGCCGAAGCGAAGCGCCTGCCGCTTAAGCTGCAGGTCCTGAAAGTCAACTCTCGGGCGCGGGCGCTGTACGAAAGACTCGGATTTCGCTGCACAGGCGAAACGGCAACGCACTTTGTTATGGAACGTCGTGAAAAGTAAGCTCATGGATACCTGCGAACGATGATTGGCGTGCGTTCAGCTCGTGTCGATGACGCCGCGACGCTCTGCGCGGCCGAGCAGGCGATCGCGCGAACACCGGGCTTACTTATCTCCCGGCCCGAAGAACTGCATCCTAGAACTTTCGCCGCGTTGATCGAGAAACTGAGCGACGGCGTTGGGTGCTATTTCGTTGCCGAGGAGGACGGCCTCGCGGTCGGCCATGCGCTGCTAAATCCCATGGATCTGGTCGCCGTCTCGCATGTGTTCCGGCTAACTATTGTCGTTCATCCAGGGGAAAGCGGCCGAGGTATTGGAACCTCCTTAATGCAGGCGGTTTGTAACTGGGCGACACGCTCTCCTAGAGTGCATAAAGTCGAACTGCTTGTTCGCTCAACGAATGAACGCGCGCTGTCGCTTTACCGGAAATTTGGCTTCGTCGAGGAAGGCCGCCTTCGCGAAGGTGTTAGGTTGCCGGATGGCTGGTTCGTCGATGAGATCTCCATGGCATGGTTTCCAAGGCGGTCCGATTAAAATGCCTGATAAACAGCTAAAAGAATTTACCGACTTCATCCGCGCGTTGGCCGTAAAGAGCGGCGAAGTCATCAAGCCGTACTTTGCCCAGGCGACTCTTGCGGTAGAAACCAAGGAAGATAAAACCATCGTGACGCAGGCGGACCGGGAAGCCGAAACGTTGATGCGGCAGATGATTCGAAAAGCGTATCCGCGCCACGGCATCCTTGGAGAGGAGTTCGGACCGGAGAATGAATCGGCCGAGTATGTTTGGACTCTGGACCCGATCGATGGAACCATCTCGTTTGCGCACGGATGCCCGTTGTTCGGAACGCTGATCGGCCTGCTCCAGGCCGGGAAACCCGTCTTGGGGGCGATCCACAATCCCGTACTCGGCCAGTTGTGCATAGGTGATAACACGCAGACCAAGTTTAACAGCCGCGCCGTGAAGCTCCGGGATACGCGGCAACTTTCGGAAGCCATGCTCCTGACTACGGATGTCGCCGGTATCGCCAAATATCAAAATAAAGACGGCTTCGAAAAATTGCTTGCGCAAACGCACCTGTTTCGCACGTGGGGAGATTGTTACGGCTACTTGCTGGTCGCGTGCGGCGGCGCGGATATCATGCTCGACCCGATCATGAATCCGTGGGATATCGTGCCGCTGATTCCCGTCATCCAGGGGGCCGGAGGCGTGATTACCACGTGGTCGGGCGGAGACGCGGCGCACGGCGACTCATGCGTCGCCGCGAATAAGACCCTGCATCCTCGAGTTTTGGAGATTCTAAATTCCTAACGCGCTTTAGTCATGGTACAAGGACAAATCACCGCAGACTGTTGGAAGCGTACTCACCACGGAGACACAGAGTTCGCATGGTTCGACAAGCTCACCACGAACGGAACTCTTCAACGCCGCGCATCCTGAGCCTTGTCGAAGGACGTGTCCTCCGCGCCTCGGCGGTGAATAAGCCGGGCTAGTCAGACGCAACGCGGCGAGAATTTAGATGACGATTCGCGATGCGACGGAAGCCGACCTTCCTGCGATCGTCGAGATTTACAACGCGGCGATTCCAGGCCGTAAGGCCACGGCGGACACGCAGCCGGTTGCGGTCGAGAACCGGTACGCCTGGTTCTGCGAGCATCACCCCGACCGGCGCCCGCTTTGGGTTGCGGAAGAGAACGGAGCGATCGTCGGGTGGCTCAGCTTTCAATCGTTCTACGGACGGCCGGCGTATCACGCCACCGCGGAGATCAGCATCTACGTTGCCCCGAGTCGGCAGCGCGCCGGTATCGGCCGCGCGTTGCTGGCGCGGGCCGTCGAGCAAGCTCCGCGACTCGGCTTGAAGACTCTCCTCGGCTTCATCTTCGGCCACAACGAGCGAAGCCTCAAGTTGTTCGAGAGCTTCAGCTTCGAGCGCTGGGGAGTTTTGCCGCGGGTCGCCGAACTCGATGGAGTTGAGCGCGATCTGATCATCGTCGGCCGGCGTATCGGCTCCTGACGTTGTGACAACCAAACCGGGCGTAAGATCGTTTATACTTCACCGCCGTCGGCTGAGTGACAAATGGCGCTAAAGACAATCCGCCACGCTGCTTTCTTCCTCTTCGTCTCGATCCAAGGGTGCGGCGGTGTAGTTTCTTCAGGAGGCTACCGTATCGGAGGCTGGAATCCGGATGCTCTGCTTTGCCGGCCCGAGGGAAAGGGCCCGTTCCCGGCCATAGTTCATAACCACGGTGTCGGAGTTGACATCCAGGGCTACGAAAAAGCCGTGGCACGCGGTTACAACCTGCCCGCGATTTGCAAAGAGCTCGCGGCCGGCGGATTCGTAACATTCATTCCTATCAGGCGAGGAGGCCCGGGGCCCCTGACACTTCCATCGCACAAAGCGCAGGTGTTACAAGCGATCGATCACGTAAAGAGTCTGCCGGATGTAGACCCGTCTCGAGTTGCGGTCGCCGGCAACTCGCGCGGCGCCCTGCTGACGCTCATGGTAGGCGTCGAACAGAAAGGAGTGAAAGCGCTCGTCGTCATGGCCCTGGCGGCGGTCGGGTCGAACCTGTCCGCGACCTTGCCCCACGTCGCCTCGCTGGAAGCGCCCGTGCTGCTTTTGATCGAGAAAGGCGATACGGCCGAGCATCAGGAAATTTTCGACACCGTGGACCGTCTCCTGCGAGAGCACAAAAAAGAGGTGAAGAGCATCCGTTACAATCGCGGCGGCGGGCATGAACTCTTCCACGGCGCCGGCTATTACTTGGAAGACATCAAATCGTTTCTGCGCGAAAAGCTGGATGGCCAATGAAAGACCCAATGTCACGACCGTTCCAAGTCATCGGATCTATTTTTATGGCGTTGTCGCTTGTCTGCGCTCCTCTTGAAGCACAGGAACCTCGCGTCAATGAAGCAACGAAGGCGCTTCATGATCTCTTCGCCTCCGAATGGGACTACTGGATGGAACAATATCCTACCTGGGCTTCCAGATTGGGAGATCGCCGTTGGAACGACCGCTGGGAAAACCGAAACCTCGATGCCATCGATAAACGACAGTCTCATAATATCGGAGTTCTGGCCAAGCTCAGAGCCATGGATCGTGCATCGCTTTCGTCTTTTGACCGGCTGAATTACGACCTGTTCGTTAGAGATTATGAAGAGGAAGTCGAAGGTCATAAGTATCGCTGGTATCTGATTCCCCTCAACCAACGCGGCGGAGTCCAGACCGCGGACGAGCTCGCCGACGCGCTGCGCTTCGAGACCGTCAAGGACTACGAAGACTGGATAGCGCGGCTTCGGTCTCTGCCCACTTATATCGAGCAGACGATCGCGCTCATGCGCGAGGGCGTGAAAGCGGGGATGATTCTCCCAAAGGTTGTTCTGGAGCGGATACCGGCACAAATCGACCATCAAATTGTTGCTGACCCGAAGGCGAGCTCGTTCTACAAACCCTTCAAACGATTTTCCGCGTCGATTTCCGAAGCGGATCGCTCGCGACTCGCTCTGCCGGCGGAGAAGGCGATCCTGGATTCCGTGGTTCCCGCCTTTCGCCGGCTAAAGCAATTTTTCGTGGGGGAATATCTACCCGCGGCTTTGGACCCAGTGGGCGTCTGGAAACTGCCTCAAGGCGAGGCCCTGTACAGATTTGTCGCTCGCCGGCACACGACGACCAAAATGACGCCGGAAGAGATTCATGAGATCGGCTTGAGCGAAGTGAAGCGCATCCGAGCCGAGATGCAGACGATCATCGACAAGGTCGGCACCAAAGGGTCTTTCAAAGAATTTGCGGCCTTCTTGCGCAGCGATTCCCAATTTTACTACCGGACGCCGGAAGAATTGCTCGCCGCGTACAGAGCCCTGTCGCGCCGCATCGATCCGCTGCTGGTGAAACTTTTTAAAACTCTTCCACGCATACCGTATGGAGTGGAACCGGTGCCGGCGAATATCGCTCCGGATACGACGACCGCTTACTATCGTGGGCCGGCCGCAGACGGCTCGCGCGCGGGGACGTACTTCGTCAATCTCTACAAACCGGAAACCAGGCCGAAGCACGAAATGATGGCCTTGTCGCTTCACGAAGGCGTGCCGGGACATCATTTACAAATCGCCCTGGCGATGGAGCAAGAGGCGCTTCCTAACTTCAGGCGCTATGGCGGTTACACGGCATTCGTAGAGGGATGGGGACTGTACGCCGAATCGCTCGGCGATGCATTGGGACTGTATGACGATCCTTATTCGAAATTCGGGCAACTGACGTTTGAAATGTGGCGCGCGGTGCGTTTGGTCGTGGATACTGGAATTCATCACATGCGCTGGGATCGGCAGAAAGCGATCGACTTCTTCCTCGAAAACACGGCCCGGCCGGAGTCGGATATCGTGAACGAAGTCGACCGTTATATCTCGTGGCCGGGACAGGCGCTCGCCTATAAGATTGGCCAATTAAAAATCTCCGCCATTCGCGCGAAGGCTGAAAAGGCTCTGGGCTCGAAGTTCGATATCCGGGCCTTTCATGACGAGCTGCTCAAGGATGGCGCCCTGCCGCTGGATTTGCTCGAAGCAAAAATGGACGCTTGGATCTTGAGCCAACGGTGATCTTCGGCGACTTCACTGACATCTTCGGGTTCATCGCAGCTACAGATGAAAATCATCCACGACCCGGTTGAAATGCTTCAAACGAGCCTCAATACATGGGGCACTCCCTTTGTCGAATTAGATTGTTTCGGCACGGACAGCGCCGAGCGGATCGCGGAGTTGATCGACGAATTTTGTCGGACTCATTTTGGCAGCAAGATCGGCGGATACCTGTTCTATGGTTCAAGCGTCGGGAGCACCCATGGAGTCCGGCTTGAAGACGGCCGGGAGCTTGTCATCAAAGTTCGGCCGCCTGCAGAGACGAATCCGTATCTAAGTTTCGATCGCGCGCCACTGGAAAGTATTTGCCGTGTGATGAACTGGTTGGCCGATCGTGGATATCCGTGTCCAAGACCGATCGTTGGGCCGACGCCATTGGCAAAGAGCTTGGCGACCGTTGAAGAATTATTGGATCAAGGCCAGCGCGGCGACGGCTTTGATCCGGCATGCCGCAAACTAATCGCGTCGAGGTTTGCAGAATTGATCGGACTCCTCCGGTCTTTTAACGGGAGAGTCTTTTGTTTGAAACACTTCCAAAGAGCCGAGTCTCTTTACCCGCAGCCACATAGCAAACTGTTCGATTTTAAAAACACGGCCGCAGGCGCCGAGTGGATCGATGCGTTCGCGAAACGGTCTCGTGATGCTGAAGCTCATGAAGGCGAGCCGCTTCTCGGGCACGCCGACTGGAGAGTCGAGCACCTGTGCTTTCGTGATGGCCGGATTGCCGCCACGTATGACTGGGATTCTTTGGCGTTCCGTCCAGAGACAGAGCTTGTCGGCATCTCCGCTCACGGGTTCACTGCCGATTGGACGCTCGAAGGCGTTCGGCGCATTCCTACGGCGGACGATATTCGCGCGTATGTTGCAGACTATGAGGCGGCGCGCGGCCGCCCTTTTTCGAAGCGCGAGCGAAGCTCGCTCTTTGCTGCCTGCGTTTACGCGATCGCGTACGGCGCGCGCTGCGCGCACTCGCTTGAGCCCGATAAAACGGACTGGGAAGCAAACACCTGGCCCTACTTGCTTAGGACTGAAGGAGAAGCTCTGCTCGTTGAAGCGAATGGCATCCCATCTTAGCCTTATAGGGGCTTTACCGATGGCCGAGATTTTTGAAGCCACGACTCGCAACGATTTCCAGAGCGCGCGCGATCTCTTCGAACAATACGCTAAATCGCTCGGCTTCGACCTCGGCTTTCAGGATTTTGCGGCGGAATTGCAGAATCTACCCGGCGAGTACGCGCTGCCGAACGGCTGTATTGTGCTCGCAAGACAAAACGAGAACGTCGTCGGCTGCGTGGCGTTACGTAAGTGGGATGAAACGATCTCAGAGATGAAGCGGCTTTACTTGATACCGGAGGCGCGAGGAAAGGGCATCGGCAGGAAGCTGGCGGAGGCGGTGATCCTTCGAGCGAAAGAGATGGGATACCGGCGCATGCGGCTGGATACCGTCTCGTCCATGGAAGCCGCAAATAATCTCTACGTTTCGTTGGGCTTTCGTCCGATCCCGGCCTATCGGTATAACCCGTTGAAGGGCGCTCAGTACTACGAGCTTTTTCTAACCGACGACCTATGAGGCGTCGCCGCAGACCGTTGACGAACGCCTCCCCGTCGGATAGTCTCACGCACTCAAATAATTTCCAGGATATGGCCAAGAAAAAAACCAAGGCTCCGCGCGCGCGCGCGAACGCGGCTGGCTCACGAGAACGTGAGACTCCTCGGACGCGGTCGGCCGCACAAGACGTTCTGATTTTCCTTTTCGTGTCGCTGGTCGTGGCGGCGTGCCTGCATCTCATTCCGGATAAATTTCCCGACCCGGACGTTTTTTATCATTTTCGCCACGCGCAAATTTATGGCAGCTCCGGGGCCGCGGGTATTTTCGACGCGAGCTTTCCCTGGCTCCCCTATTCGGTCATCGGCAAGTTCGCGTCCGATATTTGGTACGGCTTCCACCTTCTCATCGTCCCGCTTACGTGGATAGAGGATTCCAATCTCGGGTTGAGACTCGCAGGCGTGCTCGTCACGTCGGCGTTTTTGATGACTTACTATGCGGCAGCCCTGTCGCTCAAACTCAGGCCGGCCGCTTTCTGGCCGTTTTTTTTGATCTTTTCCTCCGCCTTCTTGCTTCATCGCGTCGCCATGCTGCGCCCGCACGTGCTTTCTTTGGCACTCGATATCTTGCTTCTTGCGCTGCTAGCCGCGGGGAACCTCCGGGGCGTATTCGCCGCGGCGCTCGCTTTGACTTTTTTGCACTTGAGCCTATTCCCTATTTCCATTCTTCTCTTCGGGGTCTTTGCCGCGACCAAAGCTTTGAGCGAGAGAAACTATCCGTGGCGCGAAGGTCTCGCGCTCTTGGCGGGCATAGCCGCCGGATGGATGTTGCGCCCCGATCCTTGGGGCGCCGCCAAGATCGCGTATATCCAAATTTTCCAGCTGACTATCGAAAAGCTCCGAGGCACGCCGCTCGATTTCGGCTCCGAGATCCTGCCCTTGAGCTTCAACGTTCGCAGCAATTATTTGCCATTCACCGTGCTTTGCCTCGGCGTCATCCTGTTTTTGTTGTGGAAAGTCTTCGTCAAACGTACGCCGCTTTCCGCCACCTCACGGACCGTCGTGTGTGCGAGCGGAGCGTTATCAGTCATCTTCTTTGTGATGGCGCTTCTATTGGCCAGGCGCGCGTTCGATTTTGCCTCCGGGTTCGGCGTTATTTTTATCGCCCTGGTCTTTTCCGAATTTTTATACCGGAGCCGGGCGGCGCGCATCGCCCTCGCCGCGGTTTTCATCTTCATGGTTGTCTATGCCGTTCCATTGCGCAACCGCGCGCTATCGTTCGGCTGGGACCCGGATCGTTTTCGAAGCGTCGCGCAGTGGCTCGAGGCAAATTCTGCTCCGGGAGAGATCGTCTTCAATACCCGATGGGAGTACTTCCCGGAGTTATTCTTCTGGAATAAAAAGAATTATTATACGAGCGGTATGGATCCGATCTTCCAATACGCCTACGACCTGGCACTTTATGGAGAAGCGCGCGATTTGAGCCTGGGCAACGTCGGACGGCTCACGGACTATGGACAACAAGATCCGTACACGGTGATCAAGGAACATTTTAAGGCGAAGTATGTCGTTGTGCTCAAGCCCGTGGACGCTCGGCTGTACTCTTATCTTTCCCGCAACGGCAAATTTTCGTTGAAACATGAAAACCAAGTTGCGGCGGTTTTTGAGCCCGATTGATCGATATTGGAATGATGACGACACACCTGGAATTCCGCATCCAGCCGGCAACAGCAGGCGACATCCCGGTCATCTTAAGCCTGATCAAAGGCCTCGCCGAATACGAGAAGCTCTCCCACGAAGTGGTTGCAACGGAAGAAAGCCTGCGCGAGTCGCTCTTCGGCCAGCGCCGCGTCGCAGAAGTCATACTCGGCTCCGCGGGAGCGGAAGCCGTCGGCTTCGCGGTCTTCTTCCACAACTACTCGACGTTTCTCGGCCGGCCAGGCATATACCTCGAAGACTTATTTGTATTGCCGCAGTGGCGCCGACGCGGTCTTGGCACGCAGTTGTTGCGTTACATCGCGCAGCAAGCCGTCGCGCGAGGATGCGGACGCCTCGAATGGTCGGTTCTCGATTGGAACGAGACCGCGATCGATTTTTACAAAAAACTCGGCGCGCGGGCGATGGACGAGTGGACCGTGTATCGGGTAACAGGAGATGCGTTGAAGCGGCTTGCGTCGGAGACCAAGTCGTAGCGGATGACTCAGCGGGGGGCGATGCTAAACAAAACCATCCAGTTAGTTTGCTCCGATTCATGGATGATCGAGTGCCTTCGGACGGTCGAAGGGATGCGGCTCCCCGATTGGTACTTGGCGGCGGGGTTTCTGCGCAATGCCATCTGGGATTTTTTACACGAGAAGCCATCGCGCACGCCGCTGAACGACGTTGACGTGGTGTATTACGACCCGAGCGACCCACCGGGAGCGGCCGAGCCGCAAATCGAAGCTGACTTACGCGCCCGCTTCCCGGAGGTGAACTGGGAAGTCAGGAATCAAGCTCGGATGCATACCAAGAGCGGCCACGATCCCTATCGGGACAGCGCGCACGCCGTCGCTCATTGGCCCGAGACTCCGACCTGCGTTGCGATCCGAATCGAACCGGACGGGCATTTGAAAATCGCCGCGCCCTACGGCCTGGAAGTGAATTGGTCTCTCCGAGTGACTCCCAACCCGTTGGTTCCATACCCGGCCGCATTGTACAATGAGCGCATTCGCAGCAAGCGCTGGCTGGAGCATTGGCCCAAGTTGCGGGTCGAATGGGCACGCGAGCGAGAGAGTGGACTCTAGGATGATTACATGAAGCGCTACGCTTCGGTCACTTTTCTTTTTTTACTCCTGGTCCACCTGTCCGGCGCGCCAATCCTTTCCGCACAAACCGACCCCATCGATCGGTATATTCAGGCCGAGATGAAGAGCCGGATGATCCCCGGCCTCGCGCTCGTCGTCATCAAGAATGGCGAGGTTGTAAAAATAAAAGGCTACGGCTTCGCCAACCTTGAGCACGACGTGCCGGCGACACCGGACACCGTCTTTGAGCTTGCCTCAGTCACCAAGCAGTTCACTGCGACCGCCATCATGGCCCTGGTCGAAGAGGGCAAAATCAAACTAGACGATCCGATCAATCGATATTTGCCCAGCTCTCCGGAAAACTGGAAAGCAATTACCGTGCGCCATCTCTTAACTCACACCGCCGGTCTCGCCGGCATGTGGGCGGGTTTCGAGGCCCTGCACCAAGATGGCGGACGAACGGATCTCACAACCGCGCAGATGTTCGAAGCGGCGACGAAAGATCCGATGAGTTTCACTCCCGGAGACCGGTGGCAATACAGCAACGTGGGTTATTTTCTGCTCGGCATGATCATAGAAAAAGCCAGCGGCCGGAGTTATCGCGATTTTTTGACGGACCGTTTCTTTGGACCATTGGCAATGACTTCAACCTCCGTTCCCGATCAATGGACGATCCTGAAGAACCGCGCTGCCGGATACACACTACGAGATGGAGAGCTCATTAATATCAGGCGCGTTACGCAAGTCGAGCTTCCTTCTGACTACGGCATTTTCTCAACCGTAAAAGACTTGGTGAAATGGGACAACGCGCTCGCGACAGGAAAAGTCGTGAAGCCGTCGAGCTTGGAACAAACGTGGACGCCGGTGAAGTTGAACGGCGGCAGCTCGTTCCCGTATGGATTTGGTTGGTTCTTCGATGAGAGCCGCGGGCACCGGATCATCACGCACACGGGCGTTACGGGGACCGAATATACCCGCTTTCCGGATGACCAGTTGGAAAAACGGTTGCAAGAACTCAGGTCATTTACTTTCCTCGCCTGCGATGAAATCAAAGGAAGAGTCCTCGAGCGCTTCGGCGCAGCAGTCAGCCGCGCTTGCTATTACAAAATGGTCGCCGGGTCGGAAACGCGTTACTACACGTTCGCGCTGACATCCGACGATAAAGTCGCCGATTTCTGGTCGTCCACCGAATAATGATCGCGCCAAAAACCATCTACGTCGATCTGGACGACGTGCTGTGCGAGACGGCGAGGGCGCTGCTTGCCATCGCCGAGCGGGAATTCGGCAAGACGATCCGTTACGATCAACTGAACACTTTCGAAGTCGGTGAGGCGTGCGGGTTGGAGACTCGCGAGATTCAGGAGCTGTTTCGCCTGGCGCACCATCCCGACGAGCTTCTCGGAATGGCGCCGATCGAAGAAGCAGTCTCGGTGTTGAAGCAATGGTCTGAAGCCGGGCACGAAATTGCGATCGTTACGGGACGGCCGCCGCCGACCTTTGAAGCGTCGATCGAATGGCTCACTCGCCATCGACTGCCTTACCATACCTTCATCATGGTCGATAAATACGGACGCTTTGCCACCGAGAACACGATGGCGATTACATTACCCGAGCTGGCCACCCGCTCGTTTTGTTTCGCGGTCGAGGATTCGCCGACGATGGCGAGGTTCCTGGCGGTGGAGATGAAGGTCCCCGTCGCGCTTCTGGATCGTCCGTGGAATCAGATGGACGGCGAGCACGTGCTGATCGGCCGCTACCGCGATTGGCAGGAGATCGCGAAAGCGCTGCGCGAGCGCGGTAAAACTTAATGCAGCGCCTCAAATTACGTTAACGTTCCGTTCGTGGTGAGCTTGTCGAACCATGAACGGAACCCACTGAAATATCTCGCCCTTCGACGTGCTCAGGGCGAACGGACTCTGTAAAGCTATTTTAGAGACAGTCCACTTACGAGTGAATCTTTATGCACTGCCCGTACAAGAATCTCGCCGATCTGAAAGATTGCCTCGCGGCGATTCGTCGCTGGTCCGGCATCGTCGAGCCGAAGCCCGGAATTTTCTATCTCGGCCGCACAGCGTTTCTTCACTTTCATCTCAAGGACGGAGTTCGCTCGGCCGACGTGCGGGCGGGAAAAGTTTGGCCGGCGCCGGTCGAGATATCGATCGGCGCCGGCCCAAGAACGCAGAAGCGATTCCTCTCTGAAGTGAAGCGCCGCTACAAACTTATGGCCGCGGCGTTCGGGTCGAAGCCGAAGCAACCTCGGCCGTCACGAAGCCGCTTACGATAGAGCTCTGGCCGCTCTATCGCTTCTCCCCTCTCATCGCCGAGGTAAAAATCGCGACGGCGCTGGCGGCCATGCCGATGAGCAAGGTCGTGTTGAGCGCTGCGACAAACGCCGCTGGATTCGCCGTGGTCGGGCTCGCTCCGGAAATCCCCGTGTGATGTTCGAACGCAAAGCTCATGATGAGCCCGCCGAGCGTCACGCCCAAGACGCCCCCCAATCCGAAAGCCACGTGATTCACGCTGGACGCAAAGCCGCGATGCTCCCTCGGCATCATGCTGATCATGCTGACCGAATTCGCCGGGTTGAACATTCCGTTGGTGATGCCGCCGAAGGCGATCATGAAGGTCGGCAACAGCCAGTGGGAGTCGAGCCGCAAGAATCCGCCGATAAAAAACGAAGCGGTCAAGAACAGAACTCCCGCGCTCGCCGGAAGCCGCGGCCCCAGCCGGTCGGCCAGGTAGCCGCTCACCGGCGCGAGAGAAAGCGTGATGGCTGCGGGCACCATGAAGAGAAGCCCGATAAAGGACGGCTTCAAATGAAGAACTTCCTGGAGGTAAAACGGCAACAGAAAGCCCGTGAGGACGTAACATGACGAGACGATGACGAGGCTCACCGCGGCCATGCTGAACATCCGGACTTTGAACAGCGACAGATCGATGAACGGACTCGACGTGCGCCGCTCGTGAATCAGAAAGCTCACGAGCGCGGCGCAAAAGACGGCCGCGAATACAACTTTAGCTTGCGCCCCGAGGATCTCCAGCGCGCGCCGGTCGAGAACTAAAAGCAGCGTGCTCATGATCACGAAGACGAGAACCGCCCCCAGGTGATCCACCGGACGGCGTTCGGCCGGCCTTTTGGCGCGCTTCAAGCTCGGCAATGTCGAAATGGCGCCGATCAAGCTGATCGGCACCAGAGAGAAAAACGCCCAGCGCCAGCTGAAGTAGTCGATCATGAATCCGCCGTAGGCCGGACCGAGCAAGAACCCGGTGTGGTGCGCGGTGGTCATGAACCCTTGCGCTCTGCCGGCCAGCTCCTCCGGCACGGCCTCGGCGGCCAACGCTCGCGCCGACGACTGAAGCATCGCCGAGCCGACGCCTTCGAGCAAGCGGAAACTCACGAGCTGCAGCACGCTTTGAGACAGGCCGCAAAGAAGCGACGTGACGGAAAAAATCAAGAAACCGAGGACGAAAACTTTTTCGCGCCCCCAAAAGTCTCCCAGCCGGCCGAATATCATCGAGAGGCCGATGTTCGTGAGCTGGTAAGAGAGCAAAGCCCAGGAGATGCCGAGGAGATCGGTGCCGAGATCGCTTGCCACCGTCGGCATCGAGATGTTGAAGATCCGTCCTGCCGTGCCGGAGAAAAACGTTCCCAGGAGCGCAGTGGCCAAGAGCACACGGTTGACGCGGTTGGAAAGTTCTGTAGAGCGTGACACGTGGGAAGTTATCGTTGGAGCGTCCGACAAAGATGTGATTCTTCCGGAGAAAGGTTCTACAAGTGATTTCTGGACTATAATCAAACTTCGACGTTAAATCCAGCCGTGCACGACTTAGAAGCGATTGGGCTAGATTTGACAACGTTAACGCTTTTCAGATAGCCTTCGCCAATTGAAAGCCACGGCCATGACACAGAGGAATCATGGAAGAGCCGGAGCCAACCAGTACAACTAGCAGGCCACCGGCGGCGCCCGATGCTAAAGCGCTGCTCGACGCAGCCAATAGCGCCTCCGAAAAGGTCGCCGTTCTGCATATCGCGTTCCTCGCTCTCTGTGCCTACATCCTGGTGATCGTTTTCAGCACCACCGACATGGACCTTCTCATCGGCAAAGGCGTGAAGCTGCCAGTGGTAGACGTGGAAGTTCCGATTGTGGGTTTTTACGCCGTAGTTCCCTTCTTGTTGGTCTTATTCCATTTTAATTTACTGCTTTCCTTACAGTTGCTGTCGCACAAGCTCTATGCGTTCGATGATGCCGCGCACAAGAAAGCGAACACCGACGGCTTGTACGATCAGCTAAATATCTTTCCCTTCAACTATTACTTGGTGGGCCGACCAAGCCGGCTGGTGAAGAACTTTCTCGCACTGGTCGTGACCATCACTATCCTGCTATTGCCTCTTGCTGCTCTACTAACTCTGCAAGCTCGCTTCCTGGCCTACCAAAGCGAAGCAGTCACATGGATGCAACGAACTGCCATATGGTTCGATGTCATCTTGGTGGTTACGTTGTGGCCTGTAATCATGGACCGGCGTCATAGGTGGTGGAATTACATCCGTTGCACTTGGCAACGCGGGCCGTTTCAACGGCTACGCTCGCTGTCGGGACTTACCGGATTCTTGATTGCACTCTGGTTGTTGTTCGTGATGGAGATGGATGAAAAGCTGGCGCCATCGATCGGGGGAAAGACGGGTGAGCGGGAAACATATCTGGTATGGGTGGCTGACCAGTGGTTGTTCAGTCTGCTCATTGCGTGCCTCCTGCTATCGCTTTTCTCGCATGCGTTGGAGCGTGGTGTGCACTGGGTAATTCGTCGGCTACGTCGTGGGCACCACTTTGCGGCATCCTCTATAGTAACGACCCCGAGCTTGGGCGTACCCGGACTTGTGGCAACGCTGATGCTTGGTTTGCCGCTGCCGCTGATGCTCGTTGTCGACGGCGAGAAAATCGACCGGCCGGATGCATTTGGCACACATATATTGGAGTCATTGCGCCACCTGGATCTCCATGAAAGAGTCTTGCTCGCGAAGCCGGCACCGCCTGAGATTATCGCCGACTTGCGCCGTGCAGATCCGGCTAAAAGAGAAACCGCCCTGCGATCTATCCAGCCTATCGACTTGCAGAACCGCAGCTTGCGCGGGGCCAATTTATCAAGCGTACTCCTGCCAAAGGCGGATCTCCGTGGTGCCGAGTTGCAGGGCGCTAATTTGCGTCAGGCATCGCTACAAGGTGCAGACTTGAGCCCAGGACAGTTAGAAGATAGGGACCCGTTGCAGCGTGCGGCTTCGGAGAAGGAATTGGTGAAGATATTGGTGCAAGCTGCAAAAGTAGGCCAGAAATTAAAAGTGGGCCTGGTAGAGCGTAGGGCCCGGCAGCCAACCCAATTGCAGAGCGCGGATTTGCGTGAGGCGCAGTTGCAGGGCGCGAACTTGCGGCAGGCACAGTTGCACGGCGCAGATTTGGAGAGGGCGAACTTGCAGGGCGTAGATTTATCGGGAGCGCAGTTGCAAGGCGCGGATTTATCGGGGGCGCGGTTGGAGGGCGCAGAGTTGTTGTGGGCACAGTTGTGGGCCGCGATATTGCCAGAAGCGCAGTTAAAAGGCGCGTACTTGTGGCGGGCGGAGTTGCAGGGCGCGGATTTGGCGAGAGCGAACTTGCAGGGCGCAGATCTATCGGGGGCGAAGTTGCAGGGCGCGAATTTGGCGAGAGCGAACTTGCAGGGCGCGAATTTGAGGGAAGCGATAATCTACTCAAAATCAATAGACAAAACAGTTGTTGAGTTAGTTGACGCGCGAGGCTTGAAATGGCAACCACTCCCCTCGAAAGAACTGAAGCGGCTGCGAGAGGCGCAACTTGCTTGGGCATGGGCCATAGTGAAGCGCCCATTGAAGTTGTACCAACTGGATAAATTTAACGAAGCAATTCAAGAAGCAGCGGTGGCTGTTTTAGCGCGGCCGCAGATCGGCCGGTGTCTTCGGAATAAAGGAACCCAGGTGCGGTGCAAGGATCTTTCGCCCGAGCACTTTCGAGAGCTTTTTCTGCCGGAAATGGAAAAACTGGCCTGCCAGTCGTCCGATATCGCACGCCGGGTGCTTCGCCTTCGCCCCATCAGACCAAGCTTATTGCTTGGTAGTGAAGCTCCTGCCACGAAAGGTCTTGCTTTGCGTTTGCAAAAACGGGTCAAGAAGGCTGAGAATAACGATTCGTGTCCAGGTCTAACCAATCTGACGGAGGAAGATAAGGCAAGTCTAAGCGAACTCGCATCCAAAGCCGAAGCGCACTCTCCGACCGTCGTCGTTCCCAAGCGCTAGATTATTTTGATTGTCCTCTCACTGCCCCGCTACCTGGCTCCGTCTTCCGAACCACCAGAACGCGACGATCAGCGGCGCGAGCAACACCGTCATGAGCAAGGTCACCGCCGATGCCTTGTTCATTCCGCCAGCGTACCAGTAGCTCCAGATGACAGGCGCAATTGTCCTAACGTAGATACTGGCCTGGGCGAAGGATCCGCAATTTTCGCAAGCCCCCCGCCGTTAGCGCATTCCGTGGGATATCCAGTAGATCGCGATCTCCAGTCACAAGGAGGTCGGCGGCGGCGGCAAGACAACACTCCAGAAGCATGTTGTCCTCCGGGTCTCTACAGACGATGACTCTCTTTCTCGGATTGCAAACGGTTGCTTCGGCTACAAACGCGGCAATGCCTGCCAGGAGACTTTTAGTTTGTTGTCTGGAAATTTTCTCCGAATGTTCAAGCTCGACCGGAACCTGACGGTACTCGCTCAGTAAGTCCGGCGACACCCAAATTGCGGTATCGACCAATAGACGGGAGATTGCTTGGTATGGTCTTCCGCCAAAGGCAAAAGCCGACACCAGAACGTTGGTATCAACGACGGCTCGGGGCTTTCTTTTGCCTTTCCGCGTAGACTTTTTTCCTTACCTTTTTTACAGCCGCTCGAACGTGGGCAGGTTTTAGGGTGGTATCCTTAAAGGCTTCCCGGGCGACGTTGAAAGCGGCATCAAGCCTTTCTTTCGGCGAGAGCACGGCGAGAATGTAATCTTCCGGAGATATTTTTCTTGCAGGTTTCATCGCGCCACTTCCTTCGGAGGCGTTCAGTCTAAGGGTAGATAACAGCCTGCCGTCTGTCAAGCTTCAATCGTAATTGTGTCCCTGAAACTAAACCGGCTGAATAGGCCGCAACATTATTCCTCACTGCCCCGCGACCTGGCTGCGACGGCCGAACCACCAGAACGCGACGATCAGCGGCGCGAGCAACACCGTCATGAGCAAGGTCACCGCCGATGCCTTGTTCATTCCGCCAGCGTACCAGTAGCTCCAGATGACCGCCGGAAAAGTAATGTTGTCGTGCACGCCGAGAAACACCGCGACGGTCAGCTCGCGATAGACCAGCAACGCCGTCCAGATCCACACGGACAACAGCGTCGGGCGGAGCAACGGCAACAGCACGCGCCGCGCGGTGCGGAGCGTAGAGAGGCCGGAGACGAACGCGGCCTCTTCAAGCTCCTTGTGAATCTGCAAGAGCGAGCCGTTGAAAGCGCGCGTCGCGAACGCCAGCCGCGCCGCAACGTAGACGACGGCGATCAGCCAGACCGAACCGTAGAGCGGCACATGGTCGCCCAGGACAAAGAGCGCGAGCAGCAGAGCACCGATCGCGAGAATCACTTCCGGCAGCGCCTGCGGGAGGAAAGCGCAAAATTCGAGCGCGTAGCGCGCGCGGCTCCGCGAGCGCACCACCAGCCAGGAAATCGAAAAAGAAAAAAGCAGCACGAGAAGCGGGACGACGAACACCAGCAGCGCCGTGTTGCGCGCGCCGCGGAGCACCAGCTCCCAGTCCATGTTGTAAAAGTGCTCCAGCGAAAGCTGCCGCATCATCTCGGCCGACGGCGGCGCGAAGTAAGGCGTCAGCGCCGCGTAGGCGATGAGCAGCAGTGGCAACAGCTTGGAAACGAACGCGTACAAGCCGATGAAGCACCAGCCGGCGATCGTCCAGCCGCCGAGCTGGAGCAGCGCGGGACGGTAGCCCTTGCCCGTCACCACTTCGAAGCGGTGGCCGCTGCTGAGCACCCGGCTATACAAAACCGTGAGCAGACCGGCGACGACGATCATGAAAGTTCCGACCGCGCCGGTGATGCCGTATTCAGGGAGCCCGCTCCCCTGCGGGTGGACCTTGATGTAGATGAAGGTGCTCAGCATGTACACGCGGTTGCCGAGGCCGAGAATCGCCGGGATATCGAACGTGGCGATGCCGATCGTGACGATATAAATCACCGCGGCGAGAATGCCCGGGAGCGCCAGAGGCAGAGTGACCCGGCGGAGCGTTTTGCCGAAGCTCATGCCGTGCACGCGCGCCGCTTCTTCCAGCGTTGGGTTCATCGCGCGAAACATCTGCGCCGTGAGGATGAACGTCACCGCGGCGAGATTGAGCCCCTGGACAAACCCCATGCCGATCGGCGTGGCGATATTGATGGGCGCGTTTTCGAGAGCGAACAGATCGACCAGCCAGCGGTTCAGGAATCCGATCCGCGGATGGGCGATAAACGTCCATCCCATCGCCGTGTAGATGCCTGGGATCAAGAGGCCGAGAGTCATGACGGCGTAGATCAACGTCTTGCCTGGTATGGTAGTTCTCTCGGCCAGCCATGCGATGGGAAGACCTATGAGGAGCGCGACGCACGTCGTCGTGAAAGTGAAGATCGCAGTGTTCCAGAGCACGCGATAGAGAAACGGATCGGCGACGATGCTCGCGTAATTTTCCAGCGTGTAGATCGCCTGGGCCGTGCCCAGGATGCCGCGCTGGATGCTGACCCAGAGCATCACGGCGACGAGGACAAGAATGACAACGATCGGCAGCGCCGCGAGTCCGAGCAGCGCGGGGGAGGTTTGCAGTCTCCAGGCGAAAGTGACCGGCAGCTTGAGTGCAGCTTGCTTCATGGAAGTGCTGAGTGCTGAGGACTGAGTGCTGAGTTACGGAATATTCAGTCTCTCACCTCATTGCTCAGCACTCATTGCTCAGTCCTTTTTATTTTCCGCCTTCTCTCAGAATCTTCTCCAGTTCCTTCTGCATCTCCTGGTAGCCCTTGAGCGACCCGAGCCACTGCGGCGTGTTGACGACGACCTTGCCGCCGGCGGCGCGGACCGCGTCCACGTCTTTCTTCATGTGGGAATCGGGAAAGAGATGCAGATCCAGGCCGTCGTGCTTCCAGAGCAGGGCTTGTCCTTCGGGCGTAAGCAAATAGGACGCGAACAGGGCGGCTGCGTTCGGCGATCGAGAATTCTTCGGCACACCGCCGTATCTCATATGAAGGATCGTGCCTTCCTGAACCACCGTATGGGCGAGCGGCGCGCCTTTTCTTTGCAGCACCGTGGAATCGTTGCCGCCGCAGGTCAACACGAGCATGACGAATTCCCCGCTCGTGAGCCGCTCCGCTTCGCCGCAGCGGGTGAGCCCGCCGATCTGCTGAGAAAGTTTTTTGGTGAACTCGACGATGTATTCGCGTCCCAAGAGTCCCGGCATCGCGAGCTCGCGCATCCCCGCCGCGTACGGCGTCGAAGCGATCTTCCCCTTCCACTTGGGATTGAGAACGTCCTCCAACTTTTTCGGCACGTCCGCTCCCTTGACGAAGTTCGTGTTGTATTGGATGCCGACGACCGCGGTGGCGAAAGCGACGCTGCTGGGATCGGACGCGATTGCGTCGAATCCGGTCTCGCCCGGCGGGCGCCGGTCCAGAATTGCCGCCCATTCCACGGGCTTCAGCACCTGGCTCTTCTGCGCTTCGAGCATCGCCTGGGCGTTTCCCAGATAGACGTCGGTGCTGGCCGGCTGCCCCGCGGCCGCCTCCTGCACGATGCGCACCATCAGCGCCTGCATGTCCGGGCCCGGCGTGAACTGGCCTTTGAGGTTGAGACCGTATTTCTTGTTCATACCGGCGACGATTTCCGCGAAGCCTTCGCTGCCGCCGTAGCTGTTTTGCGACCACTGGCCCCGGATCGTGCCTTCTTTCTTTGCGCCTTCGATCGTCTGCGCGAGCTGGGCGGGGGCCGCCGCGCGCGCGGGCAGCGCTAAAGTCAAAAAGACCGACGCTGAAACCGTCGCGGAAATCAGCATCCGTTTTGCGCTATGACGTTGTGCGGACATACGGAAGCCCTCCTTAATAATCAGTGCGTTCTGGCGGGACCTTATCGCGAAGGCGGGCGGGAATGCAACGCTCGCTTAACCGGCTGTCGTGAGGGAAGCCAATGGCTGCGCGGCAGCTTCTTCCCGGCCGATTCGATGACCGGCGGAAAAAACCATCACGTCGTCAGGATCGACATGGATCTGTACGCCGCCGCCGGAAGTCACGGCAACGGTGCGGCACTTTCCCGCAAAAAGATGGTCGCCCACTGCGACATGACAGATCAATTGGTCGCCCAGAAACATGCTCGAACGGAGCGTGGCCCGAAAGGCATTCGCTGCGGGATGAGAATTCTGTTCCAAAATCGCGACGCATTCAGGACGAAACCCGAGAAGGACCTCGCCTGTGGCGATGGCGACTCCGTTGAAGCGCAACGGTCCGATCGGCGTCTCGGCCAATCCGGGCTGCGTGATCGTTCCCTTCACCCAGTTGATTAGACCGAAAAACTCCGCCACCTCGGCTCCGGCCGGATCGCGGTAAAGCTCCGTCGGAGATCCGACCTGGAGGAATTCTCCCGCCTGCATCAACGCGATCCGGTCCGCGATCGCCATCGCCTCGACCTGGTCGTGCGTCACATAAAGGACCGTGGAGCCGAGCTGCTTGGCCAGCTCGCGGATTTTCCCCCTCACCTCTTCACGCAGGCGCGCGTCGAGGTTGGAGAGCGGCTCGTCCATCAGAAGAATTCTCGGATTGACGGCGATGGCGCGCGCCAGCGCGACCCGCTGCTGCTGCCCGCCGGAAAGCAGCGTCGCCGGACGGTCGGCGACTTCTTCGAGCTGGACCAGACGGAGCGCCTCGCGCGCGCGGCTAGCGACCTCGCTCCGACGCACGCGCTGCGCCCCTTCGGCGAGAGGCAGCGCCACGTTTTCATACACTGTGAGATGGGGCCACACGGCGTAGGATTGAAAGACCATCCCGAGCTTGCGCTGCTGCGGTGGAATCCACGTCGGCGGATCGTCCGCCGAAACGACCTGGCCGGCGATGCGTATCGCGCCTCGATCGGGAAGCTCCAGGCCGGCGACCGAGCGGAGTAGCGTCGTTTTGCCCGAGCCGCTGGCGCCGACGATGACGAAGAATTCGCCCTCGGCGACTTCGAAACTTAGATCTTTGATGGCGGCTACCTTGCCGCCGCTGACGGCGAACTGTTTGGTGAGATTATGTACCGAGATCATCGCGCCGCTGTGTATCTCATCGCAGACTTGCGACTTGGCTATTTTATAACTTCCTCGCCCTCCTTCGGAGGGAGAGGATAGAGGTGAGGGTGGTGCGCACGCATGTAACCCTCACCCTCGCCCTCTCCCGTATCGGGAGAGGGAACCGGAGGACACGTGCGCAACGACATTGTGGTTCAGCCTATGTGTATTTCGCGCCCGGGAGTGGGTTGGCCATAGCCTCTTCTAGCGTCTTAGCGCGCGCCCACTCGTTGGACGGCCGGCTCTTGCCGTCGGCGCCGATTTGATCCATCGCGGCATAGATCTCGATCTTGTAGCCGTCGGGATCGTAGAACTCGACGCCCGGATTGCCGCCCGGCCCGCGGCGCCCTTCGTAAAAAATCTCGACGCCCTTGGAACGGAGAAAATCGCGAACCTTGAAAAGCTCCGAAACGGTCGCGACCTCGAGCGCCATATGGTCGAAGCCCACCTGCCCGCGCTTGGGCAGCTCGTTTTTCTCCTTGGCTTGGATCAGCGCGACCGTGTGATGGTCCGTCGCGTTGCGAAAAAACATCATGCCGTTTTCGTTCTTATCGGAGAATTTAAATCCCATGATCTCGGTCCAGAACCTGGTGCTGCGCTCGATGTCGCTCACGCTCAACACCACGTGACCGATCTTCTTGATTTTGATCGGAGTCGTCTCTTGAGCCGCCTCCGAAGGTTGTAAATGAACATTTGCGCTCGACATATGTGCCTCCTTGACAGAACGTTTGCGAAGCCTCCGAGATTCTTCAATAAGCAGCGCTGCTTGTCAAGCTAGCTCCGCGTCAATAGATCGTCCATCACCAGGCCTCCGCTAGCTTTTCAGGGCCTATAAGGGTGTGATAGGAGGGGGCTGGAAAATTTATAGGTCGGCCATGGATTTCCGCCTGAGTCCGGAAGAAGAAGCGCTACGCCGAGAGGTTGAGGAGTTTGTGCGCGAGGAGCTTATCCCGTTGGAGCCTGTTTTCGACGGCGCGCCCGATATCTTTGAGGGAAGTCGCTGGAAAAGCCGGGCTAAACTCAGCCGCGACCCGGAGGTACAGCGCTACATCGCCATCATGGAAGGGCTGAAGAAAAAGGCGGAAGCCAGAGATCTTTGGCATCTGGACGTGCCAAAGAGGTACGGCGGGCGGGAAGTCAGCAACGTGGCGATGATCGCCGTCACGGAGGAGTTGGAAAAGGCATCGGTGCCCTTCGAACTCGGCAACCATGTCTCCAATATTCTTTACGCCTGCAAGGGCGAGCAGGTAGAGCGCTTTCTGCTGCCGTGCATCAGGGGAGAGAAGACCGCCTGCTTCGGCCTCACGGAGCCTGGGGCCGGTTCCGATCCTTCAATGATGGCGGCCACCGCCACTCCCGACGGAGACTATTTCGCGATCAACGGAACCAAGATGTTTCCCACGTTCGGCGACGTCGCCGACTTTGTCCAGGTCTTTGCCAGATTGCCGGAAACGAAAGGGCGCGAAGGGGTCACCTGTTTTCTGGTGGACACGGGCCATCCCGGCTATCGGGTCGTGCGCAGCATTGAAACCATCGCGGGAAGCGAGCCCTGCGAGCTGGTCTTCGACAACTGCCGGGTTCCGAAAAGCCAAGTCCTGGGCGAGGTGGGCAAAGGTTGGGAGTTGAACCAAGCCTGGCTCGGCGCCCGGCGTTTTCAAGTTGGAATCCGCTGCCATGGGACCGCGCAGCGCGTTTTGCGCCGCGTCGGAGAGTTGCTCCGGCGAGACGCACGCGAACGCGAGAGCTTCTCGCCTTCTCTTGGCCACTTCTGGGGCGAGCTGCAGGCGCTTCGCAGCATCACCTATCATGGCTCGTGGAAGGCCGATCATGGGCTCGACGTTCGCTTTGAAGCGGCCTGCGTGAAGCTCTTCGGCACCGAGCTGCTCCACCGCGTGGTCGATTTTGCCCTGGAGGCAGCCGGTCCCGAAGCGTTCAGAAAAGAGCACGCCATCGCGCGCGCCTTCCGCTATGCCCGGCCGCGGCGGATCGTTGAGGGCGCCTCTGAAATCCAGCGCCACATGCTCCAGCGGGCGCTGTTTAGGGAAGGGATAGCGTGCATGGAATTGGAGTAGGGTATTCCTGACAGTGCAACACGAGAATTTACTCGCGCCAAGACGCCAAGAACGCAAAGTTAAAAGAAATTTTTCTTGGCGGCCTTTGCGCCTTTGCGCGAGATACTCCCATTTGGTTACGACGTAGCCGTCCTAGACTAGACCATGGATCTGAGATTGAGCGAAGAGGAAAGACTCGTCCGCGACACCGCGGCTCAGTTCGTAGCGAAGGAGCTGTTGTCGCGCGAGGGGGCGTTTCTCAAACAGAAGGAGGCTTTCGTCCCTCCCGGCGACCCAGCGCGAAGAGAGCTCGACGGCGAGATCAAAAAGTCTCTCATCGAGAAGGCGAAGCGCATCGGGCTCTGGGCTCTAGAGCTGCCCGAAACCGCCGGCGGATCGTATGTCGGGCAAGTCGCGCGAGTTCTCATCTACCGCGAGTTCGGCAGGACGGCGCTGCCGTTCGAGCCTCCTTCGATTCCAGCCGTAGTCGCGCGCAGTCCTTACGCGCTCAAGCTCGTCAACGGCGAGCTATCCCTCACGCTCGCTTTCGACGAAGTTCACAAGACGGGGAATTTGAGCGCGATCCGCGCCGCTTACCGGCGCGGCGCGGATAGTTATGAGCTTTACAGCGACGGCATGGACGTCATCCATCCCGACGCCGATCTCTTTCTGCTGCCGGCGGTGGAATATGAGGGCGGCGACGACGCCGGCGTTTTTCTCCTGGAGAAAAACGCGCCTGGAGTCCGGATCGAAGGCGACACCGACCTCACCGACGACCAGACTGTGGCGCGCCTTACGCTACATGCTTGCGGTTTGGCGAGCGATCGCTACGTCGGTACCGGCGAGGACGTCGAAGGAATCATCGCCTCGGAGCAGCTTCGCATCGCCGCCCGCTCGCTGGGCATAGGGATGCGCTGCCTGGACGACTCGCTCGAACACGCGCGCAACCGCGTCACCTTCGGCAGGCCGCTCTCTTCCAGGCAGGCGATCCAGTGGATGTTGGCCGACCTCGCGGTCGGTCTCCGCACCTGCACCTGGCTGACGCTGGAAGCGGCGTGGAAGGCGGACCAGGGGTTGCCTTACTTTCACGACGCGGCGTTAGCCAAAAAACGCGCGGCGCGAATGGCGTTCGAGGCGGCGGATACGGCGATCCAGATCCACGGCGGCTACGGCGTTGCCAAAGAATTCCCTTTCGAGAGTTTTTACCGCCAAGCGCGGCTGATGCGCCTGCTCTATGGACGGGAAGCGGAGATCGATAGGAGGATGGGAGAGGCGAAATTCGGAGTGGAGGACTCCCTCACCCAACCCTCTCCCTGAGGGAGAGGGCAAGGGTGAGGGTTGGCTGATGGCTAATTGCTGAAAGCTGAGGGCAGAGCGCAGAGAGGAGAGAGACTTGAGGCGGAAGCGAGTTTGTTTTGTCGGTTACGGTTCGACTGAATATTCGCGGAAATCCGAGGAGTCGCAACTCGGTCATTATGCGACGGCGATTCGCGCTGCGTTGAATCAGACCGGCCTCAACAAGAAAGACATTCATGGGCTGTCGATCACGACCCAGGCGAGTCCGGATACCGCGCCGCATGTGGCGGAGCAGCTGGGTTTTGAATTGGATTGGGTATTGAACGCCGATTACGGTGGCGCCGGCGGGGTCGGCGCGGTGCGGCGCGCCGCGGATGCCATCGAATGCGGCCATCTCGACGTCGCGCTATTGGTCGGCGGCAATTCTTTCGACCGGAGCGTGGCGCACCAGCGGCCGTTGGAATATCAGCGCGGCAATTTTGTCGATGTTTACGGCTACGGCGGTCCCAATTCCTTGATGGCGCTGATCCAACGGCTGCACATGGAAAACTTCGGTACCACGCTGGAGCAGATCGGTAAGATCGCCATGGCGCAACGCTTCAACGCGATGAACAACCCGCAAGCGCTGTTTCGCGAGCCGATGACGATCCAGGACTATCTCAACTCGCGGATGATCTCCGATCCGATCCGGCTCTTCGATTGTGTCATGCCATGCTCGGGCGCGGAATGTCTGGTTCTCGCCTCGGAGGAGAAAGCGAAGCAGATCACCGACAAACTCGTTTATTTAGTTACGGACGCCGAGAAGGTGCATTATCAAGTCGCCAACATGCTGCCGGAGAAGACTACATTCGGGATGAAAGTGGTGGGCGAGAAAATCTTTTCCGAAGTGAAACGCGAAGATATCGATCTCTTCGAGATTTACGACGACTATCCGATCGCGGTGATGATCCAGATCGAAGATCTCGGCTACTGCGAGAAGGGCGACGGCGGCAAATTCGCCGACGCGCATGATCTGACTTACAACGGCGACTTCCCCGTGAACACGGGCGGCGGTGAATTGTCGGTCGGTCAGGCGGGTCTCGCCGGCGGCTTTCTCCACGTCGTCGAAGCGCTCAGGCAACTGCGCGGCGAGGCTGACGGTCATCAAGTCAAGAAAGCGGGGCGCGCGCTGGTCACGGGCATCGGCTGGCTCAACTACGGGCGCAATCTCGGCACCACCGCCGCGCTCGTCATGGAAAGGAGAAAGTAATGGCTGAAGCAAGAGCGCCGCAAAAAAGTTTGCCGAAGATCAATCCCGTCGACCGGCCGTTCTGGGAAGGGGCGGCGAACGGAAAGTTTCTCCTCCAGAAATGCAAGAGCTGCGGCAAGGTGCAGTTTTTTCCGCGCGTCGCCTGCGTCGACTGCTTCGGCGAATTGGACTGGATCGAGGCGAAGGGCACCGGCAAGATCCATACTTTTACTCTCGTGCGAGTGCCGCGTAACCCGGCGTTTAAAGATGAGCTGCCGATCTATTACATCAACGTGATCTTGGATGAAGGAGTCATTATCGAGAGCCGCTTACTCGGCGAAAATAAGGAAAATATAAAAATCGGCGACCGAGTAAAGGTGCGCTACGAGCAGACGCACAATCCGGAGATCAAGCTGCCGTGCTTTGAGCTGACGTAAGGGAATTTTGGATTTTCGACCTCTGGTGAGCGTAGCGAAGCAAATCGGCCTCACGGTTCCGCCCAACGTGCTGGCGAGGGCCGACAGAGTGATGCGGTGACCGAACAATCCAGAATCGAGAGATCCACGAATCAGAGCGCTGGAAATTGGACCCGTAGTGGTTGAAAGTGGCCGGTTGAGTGTTTTACCTATTCGGACTAGACTACGAAATAGTTCGACTATTTCGGAATAGAGTCCTGGCATGGAACCGATCAAGAGACTGCTCGAAATGGCTCTTCCCCCAGGACAGTCGGCGTTTCTTTGGGGCGCAAGAAAAACCGGAAAATCGACCTATTTGAAAAAGCAGTTTCCGCGGAGTCTGGTCTTCGATTTTCTCGACACCGATTTGGTCTTGGAATTTTCCAAGCGGCCGGCGCTCTTGCGGGAACAGTTGTTGGCACAGCAAAGCACCATCCTGAAGCATCCGATCATATTGGATGAAGTGCAAAAGGCGCCGCATATTCTCGATGAGGTTCACTGGCTGATAGAGAATAGAGGGCTGCAATTCATACTGTGCGGGTCTAGCGCCCGAAAGTTGAAACGGGGCCAGGCCAACCTGCTGGGCGGGAGAGCCTGGCGGTTTGAAATGTTCCCGCTTGTGAGCGCCGAACTCAAGAACATCGAGCTACTGCGGGTGCTGAATCATGGGATGATTCCAAGCCACTATCTGGAGGATCGATACCAAAAATCGTTGAGAGCCTACACCACCGACTATTTGAAGGAAGAAGTCTTCGCCGAAGGACTGACGCGAAATATTCCGGCTTTTTCGCGTTTTTTTGAGGCGATGGGATACTCTCATGGCGAGTTGACGAACTTCTCCAACATCGCGCGCGAGTGTGGCGTAGATTCCAAAACAGTAAAGGAGTACTACCAGATTTTGGAAGACACGCTGTTGGGAATCATGATTGCGCCTTTCAAGAGGCGACAAAGCCGCCAGGTCATCAGCCAGGCGCCAAAGTTTTATCTCTTCGATGTCGGCGTCGCCGGAGCGCTTACCAACCGCCATCTGACCGAGGAGCGCGGCGAATTGTTCGGCAAGGCCTTCGAGCATTTCATCTTCATGGAAATCAGGGCGCACCGGTCGCTCAGTGAGTTGAACTACGCGATTAATTTCTGGAGAACCAAATCCGGTCTGGAAGCCGATTTCGTTTTGGGCGACGGTCAAGTGGCCATCGAGGTAAAAGGAACCAACAGAGTTGAACGGAGCGAGCTGCGCCCGTTGATGGCGTTCCGGGATGAGTATTCGCCGCGTCAAACCCTCGTTGTTTGCAACGAACGGGCGGAAAGAATCCATGAAGGGATCAGAATCCTGCCCTGGCGGGTTTTTTTGCGCGAGCTCTGGGAAGGAAAGATTATCAGTTGATCGACCAGTCCTTGCGCCAGTCGCACGGCCGAATCCCAGGGGTAACTCTCGTGCTTGAGCGGGCGAATACGGTGATCAAGTAAATCCATTTTGGATTTTAGATTGCCGATTTTGGATTAGGAGAAACACAAATGCACAAGAAATTTCGAATTCGGTTTGGTTTCTCTCGCTCCGATAATCGAAAATCCAAAACCTGTACTGAGTCCCATCGAAGTATCCAAAATCGAAAATTGGCGGGGATTCTTGCTCTCGCTGTCGCATGCGCGATGTGTGGGGCTGTGGCTCACGCGCAGCAGCCGAAGAAGGTCCCGCGAATAGGGTATCTAGCGTCGAGCGATCCAGCTTGTGATACCCGTGCCGAGGCAATTCGACTGGCTCTGCGCGAGCGTGGCTATATTGAAGGACAGAACATCGTCATCGAGTACCGATATGCTGAGGGGAAACGCGATCGGTTTCCCGAGCTTGCGGCCGAGCTGGTGCGTCTCAACGTTGATGTCATCTTAGTGTCAGGAGGGGACCTGATCATCCGGGCGGCCAAGAATGCGACCAAGACGATTCCCATCGTCATGGTGGGTTCTAGGTCCGACCCTGTCGAGGCAGGCCTGATTGAGAGCCTTGCCCGTCCCGGCGGCAACGTCACCGGCCTTGCAAGCCTTTCCAGAGATCTAAGCGGAAAACGGCTGGAGCTGTTCAAAGAAGCTGTTCCCAAAATTACTCGTGTTGCGGTTCTCTACGATCCGGCCGTTCCGGCCAGTGTACTAGACGTGAAGGAGGTTCTCCCACCCGCAGCGCGTGCGCTGCGATTGACTCTTCAGCCTTGGGAGGTACGCAGCGCGGACGATTTCGAGGGGATATTCGCTGCGCTAAACAAGGAGCGCCCGGATGGACTCTACGTGTCCTCGGGCCCGCTAATGCGTGCTCACCAAAAACGGATTGTCGGCCTTACGCTAAAGAGCCGATTGCCGTCGATGTACTACGACCGAGAATTTGTAGATGCCGGCGGGCTCATGTCCTACGGGGCGGACATCGCGGAGAGCTACCGGCGCGTCGCTTATTTTGTGGACACGATCCTGAAGGGAGCCAAGCCTGCCGATCTGCCGGTGGAGCAGCCGACGAAGTTTGAGCTGGTGATCAATCAGAAGACGGCGAAGCAGATCGGCGTTACGATCCCGCAGTCGATGCTGTACCGGGCGAATAAGGTCATTAAGTAAGACAATAGACGTAAGGCGTGAGCAAGGGGTAAGGGGTGAGGCGACATAGAACGATACTTCGACTAGGCTCAGTACAGGTTTTGAATTTTGGATTAGGAGAGACACCATGCAGAAGCGCCTGCTGAAGATAACGCTCGTTCTGTGTGCTTTGGTGTTTTTTCCTTCTCTGCTCTTTGCTCAAGCCAAAGCTTTGCGAGAGCTGAATGTCGCCTATCCTCTCGGCGGCTCGACCAGTTATTTCTGGGTGGCGTATCGCTCCGGCGCGTTCGAGAAACATGGCTTGAGGCTCAAGCCGATTTATATTCGCGGGGGCGTGATGGCCGTGCAGTCCCTTCTTGCCAAGGAAGTGCTCATCGAGATGCAGGGGGGATCGTCCCCCATCAGCGCCTGGGCGCAGGGCGCCAAAGAGCTGACCTTTATCGGCGCGGTCGGGAATCGCCTCGACTACGTTCTGGTGACGGTCCCGTCGATCAGAAATGCGGAGGACCTCAAAGGCAAAAGAGTCGGCGTCAGCCAGCTCGGGGCCAGCTCGGATTTTATCGCCCGCTATGCGCTAAGGAAGTTGGGGTTGAACCCGGAGAAGGATGTAACGATCGTCGGGGCCGGCGGCGCGGGAGAGCGGTTTGCGGCCGTGAGCGGCGGGCATCTTCATGCGACGGTCGTCCAGCCGCCTTTCACGCTGCTGTCGCGCAAAGCCGGTTTTCCGATACTGATCGACCTCTCCAAGGAGGAGTTCGAATACATCATCGCCGGCCCGCTCACCACGCGATCCTTCATTCGCTCGGACAGAGAAGCCGTCATGAATTTCATGCGCGGCCTCGCCGATGGCATGGACTTCTATCGGGACGAGAAAAACAAGGACAAGGTCAGCAAGTTTCTCGGCGAGTACTACCGGTCCAACGCCGTCGAAGAGCTGGAGGAAACCCGCAGGGCGTATAGCCAACTTACGCCGGGCCTGCCGCTCATCACGGCCAAGTCGATTGAAAATTATATCGCCAACGACCGGGTACTCTCGACCATGAACCTCAAGGCGGCGGATATTCTCGACCTGTCGTTTCTGGAGAAACTCGAGGAGGAAAGAAAAACCAAGGCGCGTTAGAGACAGGGAGTCGGAGATCGTGACTCGCGCCAAGACGCCAAGAACGCCAAGTTCAGAATTGTTTTCCCTTTGCGGCCTTTGCGCCTTTGCGCGAGATATTCCGACCTTTGGTTGCGGCTCCGCCGCCCTAGGCGCTTCGTGGTGAGAAGGAAGGTGAATGATGGAATCTCGAACAGTCCTCTATGAGGTCAAGGATCAGATCGCTTGGATCACTTTCAACCGGCCCGACGTGATGAACGCGATCAATCAGGAGATGAGCGGCGAGATCGTGAGCGCTTGTCGCCGGGCGGAAGAAGATGAAAACGTTCGCGTGGTCATCTTCAAAGGCGCGGGCGAAAAGGCGTTCTCCAGCGGCATGGATCTAAAGGAAAGGGCGCAAGGCGCGCCGGTCTCGGTCATCGAGAGAAGGCAGATGAAGACGGCGCCGGAGGCCAACACGCCCGCCAAGGCGGTGGCCGCGATCACCAAACCGACCATCGCCGCGATCAACGGCTATGCGGTCGGCGGCGGCTTGGAGCTGGCGCTCGCGTGCGATTTCAGGATAGGCGCGGAGGACGCGAAGCTCGGCCTCACCGAAGTGCGGCACGGGATTATGCCCGGCGCCGGCGGGACCCAGCGGCTTCCCCGCGTCGTCGGAGTCGCCGAGGCATTGGAGATCTGTCTCTTGGGTCAACTGATCGACGGCAAGGAGGCGTTCCGCGTCGGCTTGGTCCATCAAGTCGTGGCGCACGAAGAGCTTTTCGCGGCCGCGGAGCGCATGGCGCAGACGCTGCTCAAGGGCGCGCCGCTTTCGCTCCGCTTTATAAAGGAAGCGGTCCGCAAAGGCTCCGACCTTCCACTGGAGGAAGGGTTGCGCCTCGAGGCGGATCTGTCGGCGCTGATCGGGACGACCGAGGACAGCAAGGAGGGGCCGCGCGCGTTCGCTGAGAAGCGGGCGCCGGTCTGGAAAGGAAAATAGGAATTTTGGATTGAAAGCAAGATCGCTCGCGCGAAGACGCGAAGCACGCCAAGTTCGGAGAAATGGTTGGAAAGAGAATTTTCTTTGCGTCCTTGGCGTCTTGGCGCGAAAAAATGTCTGGAAGTCGTTCTGCTGAATATTTAAACGGTGAGTATCTCAAGTCGAAAATGGAACAGTTCTTTTTGATAGGCGACGCGCTGCGGCGGAACGCCTACAGGTATCCCGTCAAAGTCGCCATCAAGGATTCCAGGCGCCAGCTTGCCTACCGCGAGCTCAACGGCAGGGTCAATCGGTTGGCGCGCTCGCTCTTGGACGTCGGCGTCAAAAAAGGCGATGCCGTAGCGCTCCTGGTCGGAAACCGTATCGAGCATCTCGAAATCGTTTTTGCGCTGGCGAAGATCGGCGCCCTGGCGATTCCGCTGGACGTCAAGTGGCGCGCCCTCGAGATGGGCGCAGTGCTCTCCGCGCTCCAGCCGGCGGCGTTGTTCCTCGAGCCGGATGCGGCGGGCGAGTTCGCGAAGGCCAAAGAAGAAAAGGGACTCCACTCGCTGAAAACGATATCGGTCTCGGAGCCGACCTACGGCGGCCTGGTCGATCGGTTGGACGAGCGCGAGCCGCAAGCAGACGTCGCCGAGGACGATCCGTTTGTCGTGATGATCACTTCCGGCACGACCGGTTTTCCCAAGGCTTGTCTCACGAGCCACAAGACCTATGTTTTCCACTGCATCAACAATGCTATCGAGAAAGGGTTGGGCGCTCACGATACCGCGCTGCTCTCGTCTCCGATCTACTTCAGCGCCGGAAGATCGTTTACTCTGGCGATCTTGTACTTCGGCGGCACGATGATTTTGCATGAACGGTTCGATCCGGTGGAGGTCTTAAGGACGATCGAGAGAGAAAGAGTGACGTATCTCGGCGGTGTCCCGACCATGTGCGAGCGGCTGCTGCAGGTCCCGGACGTGGAGCGGTTCGACACCGGCTCGCTTCGCTGCCTTGCCATCACCGGCGGCAAAGTCCACGGCCCTGTGCTGGAAGGGCTGAGAAAATTTATCACGCCGAATATCTATCGGACCTACGCCGCTACGGACTCAGGTCAGATGGCGATATCCAAGCCTGCGGACATTGCGACCAAGCCGGCGTCGGCGGGGCGGCCCGTCTGGTGCGCCGAGCTCAGGATCATCGACGACGCGGGAAAGCCTCTCGCGGTGGGCGAGGTCGGGGAGATTATCTGCAAGAGCCCGCTCGCCACGCAGGGCTATTACAAAAATCCCGCGGCTACCGGGGCGTCGTTTCGCGACGGATGGTTTCACACCGGCGACCTGGGTCACTTTGACGAAGACGGTTATCTCTACGTCGTCGGCCGAAAGAAGGATATGGTGAAGAGCGGCGGCATCAGCGTCTATCCGCTGGAGATAGAGACCGTCCTGTATCACCATCCGGATGTTCTGGAAGCGGCGGTGATCGGCCTGCCCGATCCAAAGTGGGGAGAGATCGTAAAGGCCGTGGTCGTCCCGCGCAAGGGAGCCGCGCTTCGTGGCGACGAGCTGATTCAATTCTGCAAGGAACGGCTGGCGTCTTACAAAGTTCCAAAAGCGGTGGAGATCGTCGACGCGCTCCCGCACACCGAATTGGGCAAGGTGGCCAAAGAACAGTTGAAACAGATGCTCAGCCAACGGTAGACAAGGGGTGAACCCTTCAGCGGCCAATTGGCTAGCTCCGCGTCAATAGATCGTCCATCACTCCACCCACGAGAATCAACAGCCAGAAGAATCCCACGCCGACCAGGACCCAGGTGAAGCGGTCGCTTTCGCGCACGTGCATGAAATAGAGGATCACCAGACCGGTTTTGCCGACCGCGATCGCGAGGGCGACGAGGTTGTTCAGCCCGCCGCCGAGATCGACAAACGCGGTGGTGGTGGTGAGCGCCGTCGCCGCCAGCAACGCCAGAAATACTACGGTGTAAGTTTTTACGGAGATATGCGGACCGTCTTTCATAAACGCGCTTCTGGGTTTCCCGTGAAGACGTATTCACCACAGAGACACGAAGTTCGCGGAGAATTTGTTTTACTCCTCATCTCCGCGCCCTCAGCGCCTCTGCGGTTTAGCCACACGGATGCCTGAACTCCCTTCATAAATGGCGTCCCACGAGATACAGCAACGGAAAAAGAAAGATCCAGACGATGTCCACGAAATGCCAGTAGAGGCCCGTGATCTCGACCGGAGTAAAATAAGCAGCCGAGTAGCGGCCGCGCCGCGCCTGGAAAACCAGCACCGACAACATGCCGATGCCGATGACCATGTGCAGCGCGTGCATGCCGGTCATGGCGAAGTAGAACGAGAAAAAGATTTCCGCCGGGCGCGCCAGCGGACCTTCGAAGCGGAACGAGCTTCCGGGGACGAGGTGCTCTTCGAACTTGTGGTGATACTCGAAAAATTTGATGCCGAGAAAGACCGAACCCAAAAGGATCGTGAGAAGCAGGCCGTTCACCAACAGCTTGCGCTTGTTCGTCTCGGCGCCGTGGACCGCGAGCGCCATCGTAAAGCTGCTGCCAATGAGCACCGCCGTGTTGATCGCGCCGAGCCAGACGTCCAGGCGGTTGCTCGCGCCGGCGAATCCTTGGGCGTAGGCCGACCGGTAAAAAATATATCCCGTGAACATGCCGCCGAAGAACATGACCTCGGTCGCGATAAAGATCCACATCCCGATCCAGGCGGCTTCGTGCTGCTGCTCCAGATCGTCGAACTGGTGCTGTTGAACGGCTGCGGCGTCAGACATGAGCGGTTTTGCCGAAGCTGTAGACTTCTCCGGGCTCCTTTTCATAAGCGTAGGCGCCTGCCGTCACGCGCGGCGTGGTATCGAAGTTATTCGTCGGCGGCGGCGAGCCGGTCTCCCATTCGAGCCCGCGCGCGCCCCAGGGATTTTTGCCGGCGACGGCCCCGTAGCGCAGCGACCAGATCAGATACACGAGCGGCAGCACGTAGCCGACGGCGAGGATCGACGCGCCCGCGGACGACATCACGTTCAACACCTGAAACTCCGGCGGATATATGTGGTAGCGGCGCGGCATCCCCAGATAGCCGAGCACGAACTGCGGGAAGAACGTCAGGTTGAAGCCGAGAAAAACGATCAGCGCCGCGAGGCGCGCCCAGATCTCCGGATAGATGCGCCCGGTCATTTTGGGCCACCAATAGTGAATGCCGCCGAGATAGGCCATGACCGAGCCGCCGACCATGATGTAATGAAAATGCGCGACGACGAAATAAGTGTCGTGGACGTGGACGTCGAACCCGAGGGTGGCGAGAAATAACCCCGTCAGGCCTCCGATCGTGAACACGCCGATGAATCCAAGCCCGTAGAGCATCGGGGCGTCGTAGGAGATGGACCCCTTGTAGAGCGTCGCCGTCCAATTGAAAACTTTGATCGCCGAGGGAATCGCCACGAGAAAGCTCAGCAATGAAAATACCAAACCGGCGTGGACCGACTGGCCGGAGACGAACATGTGATGTCCCCAGACGAGAAACCCGATCACGGCGATCGCGAGACTGGCGAACGCGACGAACGTGTAGCCGAAGATCCGCTTGCGTGAAAAACCGGCGATCAGCTCGCTGACGACTCCCATCGCCGGCAGGATCATGATGTAAACCGCGGGATGCGAGTAAAACCAGAACAGGTGCTGGAACAGGACCGGGTCCCCGCCCCGCGCCGGATCGAAGATTCCCAGGCCGAAGATCCGCTCGAGGCCCACGAGCACGAGCGTGATCGCCAGCACCGGCGTCCCCAGAATGAAGATGACGCTCGTGGCGTAATGCGACCAGACGAACAGCGGCAGCCGGAACCACGTGAGGCCCGGCGCGCGCATCTTGTGAATCGTGACGATGAAGTTGAGGCCGGTGAGGATCGAGGAAAATCCGGTGACGAAAATTCCCACGACCGTCAGCGCCACGTGCGTGTTCGAATAGATGCTGCTGTACGGCGTGTAAAACGTCCAGCCGGTATCCACGCCGCCGGCCGCCGACGCCGCCAGGGTGAACAGTCCGCCCACGATGAAAATGTACCAGCTCGCGAGGTTGAGACGCGGGAAGGCGAGGTCGCGCGCGCCGATCATCATCGGGATCAAAAAATTTCCCAGCACCGCCGGTATCGCCGGAATCAGGAAGAAAAAGACCATCGTGACGCCGTGCATGGTGAAGAGCTTGTTATAAGTCTCCGACTGGACCAGATCTCCCTGCGGCGTCAGGAGCTCGAGGCGGATCATCGTGGCGAAGAAACCGCCGACGAAAAAGAAAAACGTGATCGAGACCAGATAGAGCCAGGCGATGCGCTTGTGGTCGGTCGTGAGCAGCCACGATCTCACGCCGTAATTGACGTTCAGGTAGTGCTCTCTGCGCTCTCCGTTCATCGCTCGGCCCGCGCCCTTTCTTCCTTCCGCAAAGACTTGAGATAGGCGATGATCTGCAGGATGCCGTCCTCGCTCACGAGCCCTTTGAAGGTCGGCATGACCGGCGGGAAGCCAGCAACGACTTTCGCGTGCGGCTCGAGGATCGATTCGCGAATATAGCCTTCGTCCGCGAGCGCGCTGCCGCCTCCCTCGAGCTTGACCGATTTGCCGAAGAGTCCCGCGAGCGCGGGCCCCTGTCCCGTGTCGCTCGCGCGGTGGCATACGCCGCAGCCCAACCGCCGGAAAAGCTCGGCGCCCGCTTCCGCCATCGACGTTCCGGTCGCGCCTTCGCCCAGCCATCTCTGATAATCCGCCGGCTCCATCACCACCACCCTGCCGATCATGCCCGAATGCAGCGTGCCGCAATATTCCGCGCAGAATAGACGGTATTCGCCCGCTTTCGTTGGATGGAACCAAATCGTCGTGTAGCGCGCGGGGAGAACGTCCATCTTGATCCTGAACGCGGGCACGAAATAACTGTGGATCACGTCTTCCGAGGTCATCGTCAAGCGCACGGGGAGGCCCGCCGGCACGTGCAGCTCGTTGATCTCGCTCTGTCCTTCGGCGTGCTGCGCCTTCCACATCCACTGCCGTCCGACCAAGTTGATTTCGAGCGCGCCCGCCGGCGGACTGGACATGTCGAAATAGACGAGCGCGCCCCAGATGAACATCACCATCGTTATTCCCAGAGGCACGACGGACCAAAAAATCTCCAGCGGGATACTGCCTTCGATCTGCGGAGCTTTCTCCGCGTCGGAACGGCGCCGGTACTTGACGGCGAAAACGACGATGAAAATAAAGATCAGCGACGCAAAAAATATCGAGACCGCGGTTAAAAAATAAAGCAGCGCATCGACGCGCGGCGCCATCGTCGAGGCTTGTTCCGGAAACAAAGGCAGGTTCTGAAACATGCTAGACGGCTCTGTGCCCTTTTGCCCGCGCTTCGCCGCGCAGCATTATTAAGATGCCGCCGCCGAGCGCCAACACGGTGATAACGCCGGCGAGCCGGACCAGGTTGGCGACCAGCAGCCCGTATTTTCCCGCCGCCGGATCGTAGTGGTAACAAAAGAGCAACAACTGGTCGATGGGCGAGCCGATTTTTTCAGATGAAGCCTCGATCAAGCCGAGACGGAGGTCGCGCGGCGAAAACTCGATGCCGTAAAAGTAGCGCGCGAGCCGGCCCTCCGGGGTGAGCAGCATGATGCCGGTCGCATGGGCATATCGGTCGCTCTCGCGCTCTTGGTTGTAACGAAAGCCGGCAGCCTCCGTCAGGCGCCGAATCGCGGTCTCGTCGCCCGTTAGGAAATGCCAGCCGCCGCTCGCGCCGGGCCGCCCATAGCGCCGGATGAAATCGTTTTTCTTAGCGGCGGCCAGCGCCGGAGTGTCGCGCGGATCGAAGCTGACCGTGAGCACGCTGAACTCGTTGCCGGCGTCGAACGAGAGCGCGCGCAGGACCCTCAAGAGTCCGTCGAGCGTCAATGGACAGAGGTCTTGGCACCTGTAATAGACGAACGCGAGAATAACAGGCCCCTGGCCGAGATAATCGTCGAGCCGGACTCTCTTTCCCGTCTCGTCGCGGAACTGGAGATCCAACGGCAACCGCTCGCCGAGTTTTTGCTCGAGCGCGACGTTCTGCAACGCAAGCGGCCGCCCGTCGTTGTGAGCCTTTGCCGTAAGCGGCAGCAGTACAGTCACGAGCAACAAAGCGAGGACTGAGGAGTGAGCTCTTTTAATTGTTTGTCGCACCGATCTCACCTCTTCCTTTTGCCTTTTTACTTTTTCCTTTTTCCTTTTGCGCTAGAATATCCATCGCCCGTTCCACCGGAATCCTAACGATTCCCTTTTCTCTGTCGATCCACGCGTAACTGTCGAGCACGCGATCTTCCGCCTCGCGCATCTCGCGCAACTCGTTGGAGCCCCGGACTTGCAGCCGCGACGCTACGGCTGCCCGTTCACGGACCGCCGAAGGAGACCCCGCCTGGGGCGAAGGCTCGCGCAGCGCGGCAAACCTCATGAAGATAAAACTCGCGGCCACGACCGCCGCGATCGTCGCGGCCAACACCGCGCCGAACAAAACGGCCGCAGGGGGATTGAAATCGCTCCGCTCGTGACCTGGCTGCGTAGTTTCGGCCATCTCCAAAAATTTCCTTTTTGCCGTGCGGGCGCGATGAATCGCGCCCCTACCTTATCGCCTCTTGGCCATGTTCGATAAGTTCGACAAACCGGGGATCGCGAAGCGGCAGAAGAGGATTCTCGCCGAGGCAAAACAGAAAGGCCGCCATCCAGACTCCGCCGATGCCCGCGAGCGTTGTAAGGTCGATCCAATGGAGGTGAAATTTGCCCGGATGAAACGCGGGCGCGACGAGCCAGAGAAGATCGACCCAGTGCATGACGAGGACCAAGAGCGCGACGCCGGCCAGAACTCGGACCCTGCGCTTCGCCGAGCGGGAGAGCAGCAAAAGAAACGGCAGCGCGAACTGAAACGCGATCAGCAAAACGGCGACCCCCTGCCAGCCGCCGGTTATGCGCCTAAGATACCACGGGATCTCCTCTCGCAAATTTTCCACCCACACGAGCAGGAATTGGCAGAAACCGAGATAAGCCCACAGCATCACCAACGCCAGGAGCAGGTTTCCGAGATCGTGAAAGCGGTCGCGATCGGCGACTTGCGCCAGCGGCTCCCGGTCCAGCAGGAGATAGGCGACGATGACGACGAAAGCCAGGGCCGCGAGAGCGTGGCTCACCATGAAGATCATTCCGTAGATCGTGGAGTGCCAGTGGGGCTCGAGCGACATGCTCCAATCGATCGCGGAGAAAGTGACGGTAAGACCGTAGAGCGCCAGGCCGGGGCCGCTTATATTTTGCAGGCGCGCGGTCAAGGAGCTCCCGCCGGCGCGGTCCTGCTCCCGCGACCAGCGGCTCAGAAAGTATCCGAAAACGATCCAGACGGCGAAATAGAAAATCGCCCGAGCGACAAAGAAGTTTGGATTGAGATAGGCGCTTTTCTCATGGAGCAAGGGATCCGCGGCCGCGCCCGGCAAAGACCACGGATAAAGCTCGCGCAACCCGAAAACCAGCGGCAAAAAAAGTAAGGCCATCAGCGGAAAGGTTCGCCCCGCGGATTCGAGCGATCGCTGGATCATGAAACCCCAGCGGCCGCCGACGAGATGATGCAGCATCAGGATCGCCCAGCAGCCGAGAGGAAAACCGATCCAGAAGAGAAAAGCGACGAGGTAAGAGCGAAAAAATTGCTGCGGCGAGAAGAGCGCTCCCGCCGCCGAGAGTGCGAGCGCCGCGATGCCCAGCGCGAGAGAACGTTTGCGCCAGAGACTGAAGTCCGGTCCGTTCATCGTTGCGACTCCACGAGGGTCCGCCGCTCCTGGTCGGGCACTTCCGCCAGCGTGGCCCTCTGGCTCAATTGCAGCGCGCGAATATACGCCGCGATCGCCCAGCGGTCCGCAGGCGGCACCTGCCCGGCATAATCGGGCATCGCGCCGAAGCCGTGCGTCATGACGTCGAAGAAATGGCCGGGAGGCGCCTGCCGCAGCCGGTCGATGTGATACGACGGCGGGGCGCGATAGCCCCGGCGAACGATCATTCCCTGGCCGTTGCCGAGCCGATCGTGGCACGGGGCGCAGAAAATTTCGTAGCGCTCGCGACCGCGCGCCAATATTTCCCGCGTGAGCGCAAAGGGAAATTCCTTTGCCGGTTTGCCGCCGATCTTGCCGGTATAAAAATGCTCGTCGGCGTCGAGCCGGCCGCGCGCGACCGCGCCTTCAACAATAGGCCGGGCGGAGCGTTCGTCGCCGAAAAAGTCGCTCTTCTGCAAAGGATCGTAGCGCGGCTGGTCGGCCATTTGCTGCTGGCAGGAGGCGAGCAATGCCAAACCCAACGCGATTACGATATCTATTCGCGTGAAGCGGTGAGGCCCGCGTGCTCGCGTCGACTCCCCCTCACCCTTCCCTCTCCCCCGCTGACGGGGGAGAGGATAAAGGAGAGGGGGCCCCTTCCGCGCCTCAAAGCAGCACACAACGCCGACTCTTTTACCATTCAACTTCATAGACTCCATGCGGTCCGGTATCTTCCAGGAAACGTCGCGTCTCTTCGCGATCAAATATAGGGTCTCGCGCCTCGATGCAGAGGAAAAAACGATTGCGGCTCGCCAGCTCGAAGCGCTCGACGTTGAAGACAGGATGATACGGCATCGGCAGCCCGTTCAACGCCAGCAGGCCGAGCACCGCCGAGAGCGCGGCCGACAGGATCGTCAGCTCGAACGTGACCGGGATAAACGCCGGCCAGCTGTTGACCGGCCGGCCGCCGATGTTGAGCGGGTAGTCGGCGACGGAGATCCAATACTGGAGATAAAAACCGCCGGCCGCGCCAATGACACCGCCGAGCAACACGATCAACGGCAGCAGGTTTTTTCGGTAACCGATCGCCTCCGTCAATCCCTCGACGGGAAACGGACTGTACGCGTCCATGCGCCGGTAGCCTTCGGTGTACGCGCGCCGCGCCGCGGCGAGCAGCGCTTCCGGGGTCGTGAATTCGGCCATGAGGCCGTAGGTGGTGGGCTTACTCATCGGAATATTTTGTTTCCTTTCCTGGTTTCATCCTTCATCCCTCATCCTTTCTTCCTGCAGCAGTCCGCGCATTTCGAAGATCGAGATCATCGGCAACAGCCGGACGAAGATGAACATCAACGCGAGAAACAGTCCGATCGAGCCGACGAACACGGCCCAGTCCCAGACGGTCCCGGAATACGTTCCCCAGGCGGACGGCATAAAATCGCGCGACAGGCTGACGACGACGATCACGTAGCGCTCCAGCCACATGCCGATGTTGACCGAGATCGCGATCACGAACAGCGCCACAACGTTGGTCCGAACCCGGAGAAGCCAGAGGGCCTGCGGTGCCAGGACGTTGAACAACATCAACGCCCAGAACATAGTGCCGTACGCGCCGAACATCCGGTTCAGCATCATATATTTCTCGTACAGGCTGCCGCTGTACCACGACATGAACGCTTCCATCAGGTATCCGTACGCGACGATGAGGCCGGTCGCGAGCATCACCTCGGCCATGTTTTTGAGGTGGCGCAGCGTAATGAAATCCTCGAGCCCGTAGAATTTGCGCAGCGGGATCGCGAGCGTCAGCACCATGGCGAAGCCCGAGTAAATCGCGCCCGCGACAAAATACGGCGGAAAGATCGTCGAATGCCAGCCGGGAACCATGGCGACGGCGAAGTCGAAGCTCACCACCGTGTGGACCGAAACCACCAGCGGCGTCGCCAGCCCCGCCAATAAGAGATAGGCCATCTCGTAGCGGTGCCAGTGAATCGCCGAGCCGCGCCAGCCCATCGCGAGCATCCCATAAGCGAACCGGGCAAAACGCGCGCGCGCACGGTCGCGCAGCGTCGCGAGGTCGGGAATCAATCCCAAGTACCAGAAGAGCAGCGAGACGGTGAAATAGGTAGAGACGGCGAACACGTCCCACACGAGCGGGCTGCGGAATTGCGGCTGGACCCCCATCGTATTGGGATACGGGAAGAGCCAATAAAAATACCACGGCCGGCCCAGGTGCAGCAGGGGGAACAAGCCGGCGCAGGCCACCGCGAACAGAGTCATCGCCTCGGCGAAGCGATTGATCGATTGCCGCCACTTCTGGCGCAGGAGCAAGAGGATGGCGGAGATCAGCGTGCCGGCGTGGCCGATGCCGATCCACCAGACAAAGTTTACGATGTCGAAACCCCAGGCGACCGGAATGTTGATGCCGAAAAGACCGACGCCGATCGTGAGCAAGGCGGCGATCGCGTAGAAGAGCAGCATCACCAGTGCGAACGCGATCGCGAAGCCGACGACCCAGAAGCGCGGCGTCGGGCGGGTCAAAACGATCGCGCTGATCTTGTCCGTGATGCTGGCGAACGTATGCCCCGGCTCGATCACCGGCGCAATTTCGTCGGCGGCGCTTCTCTTGTCCAGCTCATCAGTCGCCATAGTGCTTGGGTCGTGAGCGCGTTATCACCAACCGCAAAGAACGCATAGAACCCCAAAACTCAACGTGAAATCTTCTTTGCGCCTTTGCGTTCTCTGTGGTTAACTTTTTCCCCCTGTCCTTTCCCCCTTCTCCCTCTCTTCGAGCTCCGGGTTTGGATTCTTGACCGTCGCGAGGTACGTCGTCCGCGGGCGCGTGTTTAGCTCGGTCAACAGACCGTAGTTGAGCGGTTCGCGCTTGAGACCGGCGACGCGGCTCTTCGCGTCGTTCAAGTCGCCGAAAACGATCGCCTGTGTCGGACAGGCCGCCTGGCAGGCGGTGACAATCTCGCCGTCGCGCACCGAACGGTCTTCTTTTTCCGCGGCGATCTTCGCCGCGTTGATCCGCTGCACGCAGTAGGTGCACTTTTCCATCACGCCGCGGCTGCGCACGGTCACGTTGGGGTTTCTCCCCAGCTTCAAGCTCGGCGTCTCGAAGTCCGAGTATTGAAAAAAATTGAAGCGCCTGACTTTGTAGGGGCAGTTATTCGAACAGTAGCGCGTCCCCACGCAGCGGTTGTAGACCATGTCGTTCAGCCCCTCGTGGCTGTGAGTCGTCGCGGCCACCGGGCAGACGACCTCGCACGGCGCGTTCTCGCAGTGCATGCACGGCACGGGCTGGTGAAAGGTCTCCGGGTTGTCGGCGCTTCCCTTGTAATAGCGATCGACACGAAGCCAGTGCATCTCGCGGCCGCGCGTGACTTCGGTTTTGCCCACGACCGGAATATTGTTCTCCGCCTGGCAGGCGACGACGCACGCGTTGCAGCCGATGCACGCGCTCGTGTCGATGACCATGCCCCAGGCATGGCCTTCGTACTTGAAGCCGGGATAGAGCGTGGCTTCCGGCCCGGGCGCGTGCTCTTTGCCCTGCGCGAAGTCGGGATGCTTGCGGAATTCTTCGAGCGTCGCATCGCGAACCAGCTCGCGCCCTTCCATATTATGATGGTACTGAGTGCAAGCGAGCGTATATTGCCCGCTGATCTTTCGCATCTCCAGTCCCACGCCGTGCCACGGCGCGTCCGAGGTTCGGATCGCGTAGGCGTTGAATCCCGCGCCCGTTCCGACTCTTCCCGCGCGCGTTCGGCCGTAACCGAAATGAACCGTCGCACAGCCGTCGGCGTGACCCGGCATGATCCAGACCGGCGCGGTGAGCGTTCGGCCGGCGTAGCGAAGCTCGACCATGTCCGCGTAGATCCTGCCGTGCTCGCCACCGCGCGCGCCGATCCGGTGCGAGACGCCCAGCCGCTCGGCCGTCGCCGGGCTGACGAGGACCGCGTTGTCCCAGGTGAGCTTGGTGAGCGGCTTAGGCAGCTCTTGCAGCCAGCCGTTGTTGGCGAACCGTCCGTCGAAGATGGTTGGGTCGGGAGCGAAGATAATCTCGAACGAATTTTGAATGTTGAATTTTGAATTTTTAATTCCGGACTTTGCTTCTTGCGAACTCGATCCACCAGGATCGACCCTGAGCGAAGTCGAACGGGTCGGAACTCGGAACTCGGAACCCGAAACCGTTTTCAACTTCACCGGTTTCGGCGGGAACGCCGTGCCGGCGACGACGCCGTCGTGGAGCGAGACACGCCAGAAAAGCTCGAAGTCCCTCGAGCGATTCTGAGTCTTCCAAAAATCGCGCACGACGTCGTAACCGGAGCGTTCGGGGGCGTCCATGAGCGCGGACAACAATTCGTACGTCGATTTCGCGCCGTAGAGCGGCGCGATGAGCGGCTGAAGAATCGTTACGGTGCCGTCGTGGGCCCGCGCGTCGCTCCACGATTCCAGATAATGCGCCTCGGGAATGTGCCAGTGACAGCGCGCCGAGGTCTCGTCGTCGTACAGACTCAAATGGACGGAAAAACCGATTTTTGCGAGAAGCTCCTGAAAACGGAAATCCGCCGGCACGGTAAACGCCGGATTGCCGCCGAGAATGACGAGCATCGCGACACGGCCGGCTTCCATGTCTTTCACCAAATCGCGCATCGACTCCATCTGGTTTTCCGGATTGGCCTCGATGGGCGCAATATAGGTGACGGTCTCACCGGTGTTGCCAAGCGCCTGATTCATCGCGTGCGCGAGCGCGTGGACGAGCGGCGGCTGCCGGTCGCCGGCCAAAACCACGCTCGTACCGCGACGCTTTTTGAGATCGTGCGCGACGGCGTCGAGCCACTTCGCTACGCGATCAGAAGAAAGCTTACCGGTTTTTTCTCCGGGGAAAACTCCGAGACGGGCGGCGAGACCGCGAGCGGCGGCGGAAATTTCACTCGGCCTGAGCGCGAGGCGATGATCGGCCATCGCCCCTGTGACCGACGGGGCGCTCTCGATGACATACAAACGGTTCATCTCGCTTCTGCCGCTCCGCACCCTGCGCTTGTCGGCGAACTGGCGCGCGTAGCGGAGATGGCCGGCGCCGCAGGAAAGAAAATCCGAATCCAAAGCGAGAACCACCTCGCACCGGTCGAAGCGATACTGCGCATCGACGTACTCGCCGAAGGCTAGGCGTGCGCCCGCCCTGGCGTTGTCCCGGCCGGCGGGTTCGTATTGATGCCACTTCGCCCGGGGAAATTGTGCGCGCAACGATTTGAGTTGAGACGCGAGCGTCGGCGACACGACGGTCTCGGTCAAGATCCTGAGCCCGGCGCCGCGGCTTTCCCGCTCGGCCTCCAGCTCGCGGTTCGCCGCCGCGACGAACGCGCTCCAGGTACCGATCGCTCCCGCGTGGGTCACGACCTGCGAACGATCCGGATCGTAGAGGGTAAGAATCGATGCTTGCGCAAAGACGTCGGTGGCGCCGAGACTCGCCGGATGCGCGGGATTACCTTCGATTTTGGTCGGCCGCCCTTCGTGGCTCTCGACGAGGAGACCCGCGGCGGCGCCGTTGTGGGTGAATGCGGTGGCAAAGAACAGCGGTTTTCCCGGCACCAAGCCTTCCGGCTGCGCGACGTAGGGCACGATCTTCTCGTTCGTCCTCGCGGGCTTGCCGCACGCGCCGAGGCCGGCGAGCGCGAGCGAAGCGCCCATCAGTTTGATGAATTCCCGGCGGCTGACCGCATCCAGCACCAAAGCCTGGCGCGGAAATTCGCGGTGCAAAAACTCCTGGAACGCTTCGCTCTCCGCCAGCTCCTCCAGGCTGCGCCAATAGGACTCCCCATTGAGACCGCCCAGGCGCGCGCGAATCGCCGTGATATCGAGCCGTTCAGCTTCCGGTCCCGCGGCTTTGGTTTCGTTCGACATATTGTTTTAACGTACTTTTGTTCTTAATTTCTGACTCTCGCCTGCCTCTAGTAGCCTCACGCCTTCTTAGCGATGGCACGTCGAGCAGCTCGTCAATTTTTGTATCTTGTATTCCTTCACGAGCTTGCGGCCGAGCGCGAGCTGATCTCCAGGCGGCTGCCAATCCGTGTTGAAGACCTCGGCCCGCGGCCGGACGAATCGCTCCGGCTCGCGGTGACACTCCAGGCACCATTCCATGTATAAAGAGTGCTCCCGCGCCATGAGCGGCATCTGATCGACCCTGCCGTGGCAGGTCGCGCAGCCGACGCCTTTTTTTACGTGGATGCTGTGGTCGAAATAGACGAAGCCGGGGAGGTTGTGCACCCGCGTCCACTCGATCGACTTGCCGGTGCGAAAACTTTCCCTGACCGGCTCCAGCATCGGACTGCCGGCCCAAATCTGCGTGTGGCAATTCATGCAGATCTTGGTGGACGGAATGCCGGCGAAAGAAGATTGCTCGACCGAGGTGTGGCAATAACGGCAGTCGATGCCGTCGTCGCCCACGTGGTGCTTATGGCTGAATTGCACCGGCTGCGCCCGAACGACCTGGGCTTCGGTCACGTAGGAGGAGCGATTGATGGCCGCGAGCGCCGCCACCACGGCCGCAAGAAGAATAATCCCCCCGAAGATGCTGACTTTGGAGAGGGTGTTCGTGCTCGGGTGAAATATCTGGGCCATCGCGAAAATAGGCCGTGATCGTGTTCGTGATCCGTGTTTGTGAAAGCACGACTCTCGGGAGCGGAGAGGAGTACCGGAATCAGTCTAGCCGTGAGCCCGCGCAACGCGAATCAGGTAAACACCTGAATTGACGGTTAGGAATTATCCGGAGTCGTGAAGTAAAGGTCGGATTATTTCTCCGGCCGGATCGCGATTTTCGGCGACCACTCCAGCCATTCTTTTTGCGGCTGATCGTAAAGGGGAAACACCATGCCGTTTTTGGCCGGCTTGGCGTTGGGATCGTCGGGCGTCGCGAAAGCGACGCCGCCGGCCAGCAAAGAACGCAGCGATTCCACTTTGATGTCGAGGCCGCTGAAGAGTCCGGCGCGGACGTCGGCGCCGCTGACGTTCCAGAACTTCGAGCCGGTCCGGACCAAGGGGGCGTAACGCTCGCGGATGAAAAGACGAATGCTCACCATCGTGCCGTCGGCGCTGAGATCGGCCTCTTGAACGACGCCGACTTCGACGCCGCGATAATAGATCGGAGAGTTGGGCCGCAGCGATCCGACGCGCTTGGAAAGCAGCGCGATCTTAAGCCCGTTGCGTTCGAGCATCACCGGCGAGCTCTCCAGGCCGATGAACTCCGATTTCGGCGCGCCCTTCCCCGGCAAAACTTCGATATGCGGCCCGCTGATGACCGTGCCGAGGCCGCTCACGTTGGCAACTCCGAGCTCCGGACGGACGATCCAGAAGACCGACCCTTCGCGGGCGACCGAGACCGGGCCGCGCGGCAAGCGCGCCGTCACCAGGACGTGATCCATGTCGTCGGTCAATTCGAGCGATTTCACTTGCGCGATCGTGACGCCGAGGTGCTTGATCGGCGTTTCGCCGCCTCGGAGGCCGGTCGCATCCTTGAAGCGGATCGTGATCGTCGGCCCGTACGCCCGCACGCGGTCGTAAACGAGATAACCGGCGACGACGGCGGCGATTACCGGAACGATCCAAATGACCGGGAAGCTCCACTTCGGCTTCCGGACCGCCGCCTTCGGCAGCTCTTCCGTAGATTCAGCCCGCTCTTCCGCCTCGCTCATGCCTCGTTATCCGTTTCGTCCAAATCAGTTTCGGGTCGAAGCTCGCCGACGCCAAAATCGTCAGCACCACGACCGCGGCGAACGGCAGCAGCCCCGGACCCGGAAAGACGCTGGCAAGCTGTTCCAGCCGCACGAGCGCGACAAGCACCGCGAGGAGGAAAACATCGAGCATCGCCCACGGGCCGATGACTTCGATAAACTTGTAGACCCAGGTCCGCTCGCGCCGCCGATTTCCGGAACCGAGCTTCGTCGTGACCGTCAGATAAAAAAGCCCGAGCAGCTTGAACAGCGGAATGATGATGCTGGCGAGAAAAACGATGACGGCCACGAGCCACTGGCCCTGCTGAAACAGCTTCACGCAACCGTCCCATACCGTGCTCTCGGAATAGGCGCCGTAGTAATCCATGCGGAGAATCGGGTAGATGTTGGCCGGAACGTAAAGGATCAGCGCCGCCAGCGCTAGCGCCGCCGTGCGGCCGAGGCTGTTGACTGTCCCCTTGCCGATAACCAGGCCGCAGCGGCTACACTCGGCCACCGTCCCGGGTGGGAGCTCCTCCACGCGCTGCGCCAGGCCGCAAGTTTTACAACAGGCGATTTCCATCCGTCGGCGTCGTTTCTGTTGGCAAAATAAGTGCTACGATTATAATGGCTCAGAGGCGGGGCGGCAACAGATAATCGAAGTCGCATGGCGTCACCTATCGAAGATTACGGACTGATCGGCGACTGCGAGACGGCAGCTTTGGTTGCCCGCGACGGCTCGATCGACTGGCTGTGCTTTCCGCGCTTCGATTCGCCGGCTTGCATGGCCGCGCTTCTCGGTGGGCCGGATCACGGGCGCTGGCTGATCGCCCCCGTCGGCGAGGTGCGCGCCGTTCGCCGGCGCTACCGCGAAGGCACGCTCATCCTGGAAACGGAATATGAAACGAACGACGGCGTCGCGACTGTAATCGACTGCATGCCACCGCGCACGAAAAATCCCGACATTGTGAGAACGGTCGTGGGAAAGCGCGGCCGGGTGCCGATGCGCGTGGAGCTGATCGTCCGGATGGATTACGGATCGCTCGTTCCCTGGGTGCGCCGCATTGATGGAGATCTGCTCGCCGTCGGCGGGCCCGACGCCCTGGTGCTGCGCACGGGGATCGAGCTGCGCGGAAAAGACTTTCGCCATGCGGGAGAGTTCACCGTCGCGGAAGGAGAGCGCGTCCCTTTCACCCTCACCTGGTTTCCCTCGCACCGGCCCCAGCCCCATCAGGCAAATCCCGAGGAAGAAATCGAAGCTACCGAGCGCTGGTGGCTGGAATGGTCCGGGCGCTGCCGGTACGAGGGTAAATGGCGCGACGCCGTGCTCCGCTCGCTCATCACGCTCAAGGCGCTCACTTACGCGCCCACGGGAGGACTGGTGGCCGCGCCCACGACCTCGCTGCCCGTGCGGCTGGGCGGCGTGCGCAACTGGGATTACCGTTATTGTTGGCTGCGCGATTCTACTTTCGCGCTCTATGCCCTAATGATCGGCGGCTACGTCGAGGAAGCGCGCGCGTGGCGCGAGTGGCTGCTCCGCGCGGTCGCGGGAAAGCCGTCGCAAGTCAGCACCGTTTACGGCGTAATGGGAGAACGCCGACTGCCGGAACTGGAGCTCGAGTGGCTCCCCGGCTACGAAGGCGCCGCGCCCGTCCGCATCGGCAACGCCGCCTGCAATCAATTCCAGCTCGACGTTTTCGGCGAAGTGATGGACTCGCTCCACTTTGCCCGGCACGTAGGCCTCGACCCGGACGAAAATACCTGGCACCTACAGACGGCGCTCACCGAGTTTGTCGAATCGGTCTGGAAATCGCCGGACGAAGGAATTTGGGAAGTGCGCGGGCCGCGGCGGCACTTCACCCACTCGAAGGTGATGGCGTGGGTGGCGCTCGACCGGGCGGTCAAGGCGGTGGAGCGCTTCGGCCTCGCGGGACCGGCGGGCCGCTGGCGCGAGGCGCGCGATCGAATCCATGCCGAGGTCTGCGGCAGGGGATTCGCTCCCGGGATCAATTCGTTCGTCCAGTACTATGGATCGAAGGAAGTGGACGGCAGTCTGCTGTTGATCCCGCTGGTTGGATTCTTGCCAGCCTCGGACCCGCGGATGATCGGGACGGTGAAGGCGATTCAAGAGCGGCTCACGGTGGATGGATTGGTGAGCCGTTACGCGGACGCGCCGTACGTGGACGG